>CAZKWG010000253.1:0-9806 GCA_964556105.1 uncultured Enterobacterales bacterium
CCAGCGCGGCGGCGACCCCGGCGGCGGCGACCGCCTCGCTGCTCAGCTCCCGCAGGTGGAGGGGCTTCAGCCGGGGCTCGGCGGGGCGCGCGTAGCCGAGCAGGTCGCTGACGAGCCGATCCAGCCTGTGCACCTGCTCCTGGACCTTGCCCAGGATCACCTTGCGGCGATCGTTGGCCTCCGAGCCGACGATCACCTGCAAGGTCGCGGAGATCGCCGCCAGCGGGTTGCGGATCTCGTGGGCCACGTTGGCCGCCAGGCTGCCGATGCGCGCCAGGGCCTCCGCCTGCTGCAGGCGGGCCTCGTTCTGCACGACGTCGGTGAGGTCCTCGACGTGGACGAGCATGCGGGCGGTCTCGTGCTCCAGCGGCAGCAGGGTGACGCGGAAGGTGCGCGTCTCCGAGCCCAGCGTGAGCATGACGCGGGGGAGGTTGATCTCGCGCCCGGTGCGCAGCGCGCGCTCGACGCTGGCGTGCATGTCGGCGGCCTCGATCAGCTCCCGGGGCAGGAAGTCCTCGAAGTGGCGCCCGATCTCGGCCATCTCGCCGAACAGGCGCGCGCTGGGTCGCGTGGCGCTCGTGACCTGGCCGGCGCCGTCGAGCAGCAGCACGGTGATCGGCAGGTTCTGCACGATCAGGTCTTGCAGGCTGCGCAGGCGGCCGGCCTCGTGCGCCTGGTGAAAGGCCGCGGACATCGCCGCGAGCTCGAGATCGGTGATGCGGTGGATGGCCAGACAGCTGCGCCAGTGCTCCGGCTCGCCCCCCGGCTGCTCGCGGGCGATGATGCAGAGATCCGTGCGGATCAGGTTCATCGCCGTGAACACGTAGCGCTCGGGCAGGCCGACCCGAACGTGGACCTCGCCGATGCGCTTGCGGCGCGTCCAGTAGGCGGCGTCATAGGGGCCGCTGAGCATGTCGAGCACCCAGCGCTTGAGCGTCTGCTTCAGGCGCTGAACCTGGGCTTCGTCCTGGAGGATGGCGCGCGCGCTGGGGAAGCGCTCGATCGCGCGGTAGAAGTTGTCCACGAGCCACTTCAGGTGCGGCTCGACATAGGGACGCAGCGCGTGGAGCTCAGCCACGTCCTCGTCGGAGAAGCCGACGTAGTCCTTCATCTCCTCCCACTGGGTCGCCCAGCGATCGGCGCTCATGTCCTTCTCCCCCCGGGGATGCTTATCCTGATTTGAGAGGCGGCCATGGCGGCGCGAGGCTGCGGGCGGCGCCCAACCCTGGTACGTGCTTTGCAAGTGGACGCGCTCGGAGGTTCCGATGTCCTGGCGAGATGACTACCGCTCCAAGCTGCGCACGGCGGGGCAGGCGCTCCTGGCGGTTCGTACCGGAGACCACGTCTACATGGGCGGAAACGCCGCGACCCCGCGCGCCCTGGCCGCGGCGCTCGCGGCGCGCGCTCCGGAGATCTCCGGCGTCGAGGTCGCGCACGTCCTGCTCCTGGGCGAGGATCCCTTCAAGGAGGTGCGTCAGCACGTCCGTCACCGCGCCCTCTTCGTCGGACCCGCCGATCGCGAGGCGGTCAACGCCGGGCGGGCCGACTACGTGCCCTGCCACCTGTCCGAGATCCCCTGGCTCTTCCGGGACGGGACCTTCCCCATCGACGTCGCGCTGCTGATGGTCAGCCCGCCCGACGCCCACGGCTTCATGTCGCTCGGCGTGGAGGTGCTGGCCTCGCTCGAGGCGGCGCACAGGGCTGGTACGGTGATCGTGCAGGTCAACCCGCAGATGCCGCGCGTGCTGGGCAACACCTGGCTGCACGTCTCGGAGGTCCAGGCGATCGTCGAGCAGGAGGAGCCGCTGCCGGAGCTCCGCGCGGAGCCCCCGACCGAGATCGAGCAGGCCATCGCCCGCCACATCGTGCCGCTCATCCCCGAGAGAGCGACCCTGCAGCTCGGGATCGGCGGGATCCCCAACGCGGTGGTCTCGCTCTTGGAGGGGCGCGACGATCTCGGCGTTCACACGGAGATGATCAGCGACGGCGTCATGGAGGGCGTCCGCCGCGGCGTGCTCAGCGGGCGCTACAAGAGCCAGTACCCGCGCAAGGTCGTGACCACCTTCATCCTCGGCACGCGCGCGCTCTACGACTGGGCGCACGACAACCCGCAGATCGAGGCGCAGCCCTGCGATGTGACCAACGACATCTTCGTGGCGGCGAAGAACGAGCGCCTGGTGGCCATCAACAGCGCCATCAGCGTGGACCTGGGCGGACAGGTCAACTCCGACTCCATCGGGCGCAGGATCTACTCGGGCGTGGGGGGCCAGGTGGACTTCATCCGCGCGGCCTGGCGCTCGGAGGGCGGGGCCCCGATCATCGCGCTCCCCTCGACGGCGGCGGGCGGCACCTGCTCGCGCATCGTCCCTACGCTGGCCGAGGGCGCGGGCGTGGTGACCAGCCGGGCCGATGTCTACTGGGTCGTCACCGAGCACGGCGCTGCGCGCCTGCACGGCCGCACGCTGCGCGAGCGCGCACGGGCCCTGGTCGAGATCGCACACCCCCGCTTCCGCGACGAGCTCCTGGCGAGCTGTAGAGCGCACTACGGGGCCGATTTCTGATTCCACCGCTCGCGGAGAGCGGATCTCACCCCCTTCGGAGTCGCATATGAGCAGCATCAAGCCGATTCAGGACGTCGCGGCGGCCATGGGCCTGCACCCCGACGACCTCGTCTTCTACGGGCGCAGCGCGGCCAAGGTCTCGCTCAGCGCCGAGGCGCGCGCCGCCGATCGCCCGCGCGGCAAGTACATCATCGTCTCCGCCGTCACGCCCACGGCCTTCGGCGAGGGCAAGACCGTGACCAGCATCTCGCTGGCGCAAGGGCTCTGCCACACCGGGCGCAACGCCATCGTCTGCCTGCGCCAGCCCAGCCTGGGGCCCATCTTCGGGATCAAGGGCGGCGGCGCGGGCGGCGGGCGCGCCACGGTAGAACCCCGAGTGGACATCAACCTGAACCTGACGGGTGACCTGCACGCGGTGGCGGCGGCGCACAACCTGCTGGCCGCGGCGGTAGACGCCCACATCTTTCATGGGAACAGCCTGGGTGTCGCCCGCGTCACCCTGAGGCGCGTGCTGGACGTCAACGACCGCGCGCTGCGCGACATCCACCTGGAGGCGGGGTCGAAGAAGCGCCCCTTCCCGCGGGACACCGGCTTCGACATCACGGCCGCCAGCGAGGTCATGGCCGTGCTCGCCCTGGCCAGCGACGTGGACGACCTCAAGCTGCGCCTGGGGCGCATCGTCATCGGCTTCGATCAGGACGGCGCGCCCATCCACGCCGCGCAGCTCAAGGTGGCGGGCGCGATGACGGCGCTGCTCAAGGACACGATCCTGCCCAACCTGGTCCAGACCCAGGAGGGGACGCCGGCCTTCGTCCACGCTGGACCCTTCGCCAACATCGCCCACGGCAACAGCTCCATCGTCTCCGATCGCATCGCGCTGCGGTACGCCGACTATGTCGTGACCGAGGGCGGCTTCGGCACGGATCTCGGGCTGGAGAAGTTCATGCACATCAAGTGCGCGACCAGCGGTCTGACCCCGGACTGCGCCGTGGTGGTGACCACGGTGCGCGCGCTGAAGAGCCACGGCGGCGCGACGGACACCACGCTCGAGGACCTCGACGCGCTGCGCCGCGGGGCCAGCAACCTGCGCCAGCACATCCAGAACGCGCTCGCCTTCAAGCTCCCGGTGGTCGTGGCGCTGAACCGCTTCCCCGCCGACACCGAGGCCGAGCTGGCCCTCTCCCGCGAGCTGGCCTTGGAGGCGGGCGCGCGCCACGTCGAGCTCTCCGAGGGCTTCGCGCGCGGGGGCGAGGGCGCCGCCGCCCTGGCCGAGGCGGTGGCGGCGGTCTGCGAGGGGAAGAGCCAGGCCCGGCCGCTCTACCGCCCCGAGCAGAGCCTGCTGGAGAAGGCCGAGATCATCGCGACGACGCTGTACGGCGCCGAGGGCATCGACGTCGCGCCCGAGGCCGCCGCCGCGCTCGCCGCCTATGAGGCCCAGGGCTGGGGTCACCTGCCCGTCTGCATGGCGAAGACGGCGGTGAAGCTGCTGCCCGAGGGCCCGCGCGTGCGCGTCCGCGAGGTGCGCCCCCTCATCGGCGCCGGCTTCATCACCCTGGTCTGCGGCGACATCATGCTGATGCCGGGCCTGCCCGCGCACGCGGCCTATGAGCGCGTGGACCTGGTCGATGGTGAGGTCGTGGGGGTTTGAGGTAGGCTGAAGCGTCGAACGACACCCGAGGTCCCCCATGCTCCTCCCGCTCCTCCTCGCCGCCGCCCTCGCCCAGGCTCCCGCCACCGGCACGCTCGCCCCGACCGACCCGAACGCCCCCTGGGTGGAGGCCGCCGGGCCCGGGGTGTGGAAGGTCAGCGTGCAGTGCAGCCTGGGTACGGAGACGCGCGTGGGGAGCGTGCTGGTCGCCGGCGCGCAGCAGCCGGACATCTACGCGCTGCCGCACACGGGGCTGGCGAAGGGGCGGGGCTGTCTGGCGCTCGCCACGGCCTTCAAGGAGCGGAAGAGCTGGGACCACGCCGCCATCGCCGCCAGGGCCGGGCTGGACGCGCTCGGCCAGGACTATCTGACGCCCGGCAGCGACGACGCGAGCCGCGACCGCCTGCGCGAGGCTGAGAACGCCCAGCGTCAGGGCGACAAGCTGACGGCCGCCCAGCAGCTCATCCTGGTGCTGAGCATGCGCGTCGGGCAGTACGCCGAGCGGCACCGGTCGGCGCTCGCGGAAGGCTAGGGGCGCCCCCGGCTAGTTTGTCTAGCCTGTGCGGGCTCACATCGCCGAGAGGCCGATGAGCGGCCAGATGTAGGCGGCGATGAACATCGTCGCGGTCAGCGCGAGGATGGACAGGCAGACGCCGGGGATCACCGAGTCCTGGGTGCGCAGGTAGCCGGTGCCGAAGACCATCGCCATCGCGGGCGTGCTGACCGGCAACGAGAAGTCCAGGCCGGCCGCGACGGGCAGGAGGATGGCCATCGCCTTGGGGTTGAGGCCCACCTGACCGGCGACCGTGAGGCAGATCGGAAGAAGAAGGGCGATCGCCGCGGCGTTCGAGACGAAGGCGGTCACCACGACGGTCAGCACGGCGCAGAGGGCCAGCAACACCCAGGGGTTGAGCGCGCCCACGGGCAGGTAGTTCTCCACCAGGAACCCGACCGCGTGCGTCTCCTCCAGCGCCTGAGCGACGGCGATGGCGCCGCCGTAGAGCAGCGCCACGCCCCAGTTGATCGACGCCTCCGTGTCCTCCCAGCGGGTGACCTGCGTGAGGTAGAGCACGCCCGCGCTGAGCAGGGCGATGGTGCCGAGCCCGTACTGTTTCCCGAAGACCACCAGCGCCAGCACCATGCCCACGATCACCGTGCCCGTCAGCCACTCCTCGGTGGAGATCTTCCCGAGCGCGCTGGCCCGCTCCTCCAGGCGGCGGATGGCGGGGGCCATGTCGATGCCCTCCGGGCGGTGGAAGAGGCGCAGCACGACGAAGGCCAGCGCGAGGCTGGCCACCGAGGGCCAGATGGTGGCGGAGGAGAACTCGAAGAAGTCGATGGCCACCGAGGCGAGCTCGTTGCGCTCGGCGTAGGTGGCGTACATGCCGGTGGCGAGCGAGGCGCGGGCGCTGGAGAGCAGGCTCAGGTTCGAGCCGCAGATCGTCCCCCAGGCCATCGACAAGAGCAGCCGCCGCGCGAAGCGAGAGCCGGGGCCCACGTCCAGGGCGCGCAGCACCTCGATCATGATCGGCAGCAGCAGGGCGGCCACGGCGTGGCTGATGACGATCCCGGTGAGCCCGGCGGCGACCAGCAGCACGGTCAGGCAGACCACGTCCTCGTTGCGCGAGGTGCGCTTGAGCGCCCACAGCGCCACGCGGGTGGAGAGCCCGGTGCGGATGCTCACGGCGGCGACCATGAAGGCCGCGATGACGAAGAAGACGGCCTGGCTGCCGAACAGGGCCATGGCCTGGTTCTTGTCCATCACCCCGAGCAGGGGGAGGAGCGCCAGGCCCATCAAGGAGGTGACGGGCATCGCGACGGGCGTGAACAGCCACCACCACAGGCAGAGGCTCATCACCGCCAGCGCGCCCTGCCCCGGACCGGCGAGCCCGTCGGGCATGGGGGCGAAGGCGAGCACAAAGAATGAAGTCAGGCCTCCAACGAGACCAAACACCTGGGAGCGGGTCATGAATCCGTCCGGGCGTGGAACCCCATCCCTGCGACCCCTTCTGTGAAATATAGTCTAGCGCCGCGATGAGCGCGACGACCGGGCGCCGTTCGGGCAGACGGGAGGTTCACGGGTGACAGGAGCCTGGGGTCCAGAGAAGGGGCCGCGAGAGATCCCGCGGCTCCCGCGTGCGCTCCGCGGGCTGCTCCTGCTCGCGCTGATCGGCGCGTGGGCCTGGCTGCTCCTGTCCCCTGGGCTGACGGAGCGGATGCCGCGCGCCGCCGCAGGTGTGCTCGGCGCGATGTTTTTTCTCGGCGGCCTGCTCGCGGCGCGCATCCCCGCCGGCGTGCGCGCGCGCGTGGAGGCCCTGGGCGCGCTCGATCTGTGGGCGGGCCGACGGTGGGTGGCCCTGCTCGGCCTCTACCTGCTCCCCCGGCTGCCGCTGATCGTGGACGAGAGCTACGGCGCCGACCCGGACGCGTGGCGCGTCGCCGTGTCGGGCCTGCGCCTGCTGCGCGATCACACCTACGAGGCCAGCCGCCTCCCGGGCTACCCGCTCACCGAGATCGGGCTCGCGCCAGCGGTGGTGCTCGGCGGCCCGCTGGTGGCGAAGGGGGTGGTGGCGGTCATCGGCTTTCTGGGCCTCTACGCCTTCGATCGGGTGGGGCGGGCCCTGGCCGTCCCGGCGATGGGGCTCGCCACCCTGGCACTGGCCCTGTCGCCCCTCTACGTCGTGACCTCGACCTCGGCGATGGACCACGTCCCGGCGCTGGCGGCCCTGCTGCTCTCGGCCCTGCTGCTCCAGGGCGGGCGGGCCTTCTGGGGAGGGGCTGCGTTGGGGATGTCGGCCGGTTTTCGCCCGTCGGGCGCCATCGCTGGCCTGCCGCTGCTGATCTGGTACAAGCTCGGCGGGGCGCGCTGGAGAGACGCCGGCCTCTTCGTGCTCACCGCCGTCGAGGCCGCCGCCCTGGCCTTCGTCCCCGTGTTCGCCGCCTACCGCACGGCCTTCGTGATGGAGAGCACGCCGGACGGGGATGTCCTGCTGGCCTCGCGGGCGGCGCTCGGCGCCCTCGGCCTGCTCCCCACGATCCTGCTCGGCGCGGTCCTCGGGGAGGCCGTGGCGCGGCGCGAGGAGACCAGCGCGCGTCCGCAGGCCGCCCTGCTCGCCGGCGGGCTGCTCTTCACCAGCCTGCTGCTCTTCGCGCTGTTGCCGCTTCAAGCAGGCTATCTGCTGCCGGCGCTCGCCGCTGGCCTGCTGCTGCTGGCCGCCCTGGACCGCCCCCTCTCGCTGGCGCTCCTCGGCCTCTCGTTCGCGCTCGCCCTCCCGCTCGAGGAGATCCCGGGCAGCCTGCGCGGCGAGCTGCAGACGCGCCAGACCCAGCTCGCCGGCTACGCCGAGATCCGCGCGGCGGAGGTCCCCGAGCGCTCCGTCCTGCTGCTCGGCGGCGCGCAGTTCGCCCTCGCCGCTCGCCTGGGGCTGGATCTGGAGACCGTGCGCGAGCGGGGCGTCTGGGAGCGCGCGCTGCGAGAGCCAGCCAAGGACCTGCTCTTTGTCCCGCGCCTGCCCGAGCGCGCCTGGGCGCGGGCCCAGGAAGAGGGGCGCCCGGTCTACGTCTGGAACCCCTTCGTCGACGCTTGGACGAAGGAGACCTACGGTTATTCGCCGCTGGAGAAGGGCGCGCGCCTGCTCCGCGGCGAGACGGAGGCCGCTCAGCAGGCCCGGTCGAGCTCGAGCTGGCGCCCTGCCCCGAAGGAGGCCGCCGCGCGCGTGGTCGTGGACGGCGAGCTCCTGCGCATCAGCGGCTGGAGCGGGGACGCCATCCGCGCCTGCGCTGACCCGAGCGTCCCCGTCGCGCAGGCCGGCCGCCTGCTGGGCAGCGCGCGCCTGAAGGGTTCGTCGGACGGGAAGGCGACGCTGCGCGTCTTCGTGATCTGGGAGGACGCCGATGGGCAGCGCGTCGGGAACACCGCGCACCTCTCCCTCAGCGCGGTGGGTGAGCCGACGAAGCTCAACGAGCGCCTCCTCCCGCCCGCGGCGGCCGCGAGCGCGCGCGTCTGCGCGAAGCTGGACGGAGACGGCGTGGAGGCCATCCTGGAGGGCCTGCGGCTGACCCCTTAGCGGCGCGCGGCCCCATCCCACGCGTCCACGACGGTTAAAGGAGAAGGCATGCACGAGACCCTGCCCTTCACCGTGGACGGCCCGGAGGACGATCCCGCCGTCTCCGCCGACGCCCAGCTGCCGAACGCGCTGGTCCTGCTCTGGTCGCGAGACGAGGCGGGTCGCAGCGGAGAGGTCGCGCTCCTGCCCAGCGGGCGCGCCGGGATGAGCGTCACCCTGGGCCGGGCCGAGGCCGAGGGAGATCCCTCCCACGCCGAGCTGGCGCGCCAGCGCCCCGGCGAGATCACGGTCACCGGCCCGCTGCGCTCTCCCCGGGTCTCGCGCGAGCAGATTCGTGTTCGCGCGCAGAAGGGCGGCAGGGTCCTGGTCGAGAACGTCGGGCGCGCCCCGCTGCTGCTGAACGGCGAGATCGTCACGGAGGCGGAGATCGTCGTCGGCGACGTGCTGGAGATCCAAAAGCAGGCGCTCTTCCTGGTCACGCACCGGCCCCTTCTGCTGCCCAGCTTCGCCGCCGGGACGCCCACGCCCCCTCCCTTCAAGTTCGGCGAGGCCGACGGCTGGGGGCTGGTCGGCGAGAGCCCACAGGCCTGGGCGCTGCGCGAGCTGGTCAGCTTCGTCGCCGGTCGCGCCGCCCATGTGCTCGTTCGCGGCGCCAGCGGCACGGGCAAGGAGCTGGTCGCCCAGGCCATCCACGCGCGCTCGGGGCGGTCGCGCGGGCCGCTGGTGACGCGCAACGCCGCCACCATCCCCGAGTCCCTCATCGACGCCGAGCTGTTCGGCAACGCCCGCAACTACCCGAACCCCGGGATGTCCGAGCGCTCTGGCCTGATCGGCGAGTCGGACGGCGGCACCCTCTTCCTCGACGAGTTCGCCGAGATCCCGCCCGCCATGCAGGCCCACCTCCTGCGCGTGCTGGACCAGGGCGAGTACCACCGCCTCGGCGAGGCCCGCACCCGCAAGGCGGACTTCCGGCTGGTCGCCGCCACCAACCGCCCGGAGAGCGCGCTGAAGGAGGACGTGCTGGCGCGTCTGCGCATCCGCGTCGATGTCCCCGATCTCAACGTTCGCCGCGAGGACATCCCGCTCCTGGTGGTCCACCTGCTGCGGCGCATCGCGCGGACGGATCCACACCTCGCCGACCGCTACTTCCCCGAGGGGAACGTGCGCGGCTGGCCGCGCGTCAGCCTGGCCCTCATCGACGCGCTGGTGCGCCGAACGTACACGACGAACGTGCGTGAGCTGGAGGGCCTGCTGTGGAAGGCGATGGCCGAGGGGCGCGGGGAGACCCTCGAGCTGTGGGCGGGCTACGCGGCGACGCTGGCCCAGGACGAGGCGGAGGGGGGGGACGATGGCGCCGCGCCGGAGGGCTCCTTCGTGGACCCGCTGACGCTCACGGCCGAGCAGGTGCAGGCGGCGCTGGACAAGCACCAGGGACGCCAGGAGCCGGCCTGGAGGGAGCTCGGCCTGTCCAGCCGTCACGTCCTGACGCGCCTGGTCAAGCGGTACGGGCTCGCGGTGCGAGGGCGCAGC
>CAZKWG010000254.1:0-9803 GCA_964556105.1 uncultured Enterobacterales bacterium
CGCCCGAGGCGTTGTAGACCTCGATCCACTCGCCGTAGTCGTCCGCGACCACGTCCGGCTTGTTCATGATCTCGGTGATGATCAGGTCCCCGGCCGACAGCGCGTCCACGCCGACCGTGTCCACGCCGTCGCAGTCCTGGTCAGCGCCATCCCCGATGACCTCGTCCGCGCCCGGGAAGACCAGGGCGTCCTCGTCGTCGCAGTCATCGGCCAGCGCGTATCCGTCGGCGTCCTGATCATCGTCGGCGCCGTCGCAGTCCTGGTCGGTGCCGTCATACCAGGTCTCGCTGGCGCCAGGGTTGACCGAGGCGTCCGTGTCGTCACAGTCCACCGTGTCGGGGTAGCCGTCGCCGTCCGCGTCGGTGCTTGTCGAGCCGCCCCCGCCAGGGCCGTCGGTCTCATCGCAGTCCTGGTCGATGCCGTCCTCCGAGCCGTCCTCGGCGCCGGGGTTGATCGTCGCGTCCGCGTCGTCGCAGTCCACCGTCTCCAGATATCCGTCGCCGTCCGCGTCCACGCCTGCGCTGCTGGCGGTCGCGTCCACGTCGTCGCAGTCCTGGTCGATCCCGTCGTCCGGGGTGTCCTCCATGCCGGGGTTCACCATGGCGTCGCGGTCGTTGCAGTCTACGTTGGCGGTGTAGCCGTCGCCGTCGCCGTCAACCCACTGCTCTTCGCCGGTCTCGACGAGCTCACCGCCCGTCTCTCCAACCTTGGTGGGCTCACACGCAGAGAGGAGCAGGCACAGCATCGTGAGGCTTCGCGTCATGGGGGCTCCGTGGCGGGGCTGGAGTGCGGGTTGACTCCAACCCTACACCAGCAGCGACCCACAACGCAATATGCTCAACTTCGATTCGAGATATTCGATTTCTTGAATATATAACTTGATTAAATCCACATTTACATTTCGTGACAATTCTGCGAGATCGAAACGCGCACCACTCGACACTGATCCCAGGCCGAGGTGTACGTCCAACACAAGTGGGCTCCACGGAACGTCGAGGCTGGCCAACCCCAGGGGTCGGCCTCGAGCCGCTCAGCCCGGCTCCACCGTCAGGAGCGTGAACGCCGCAGGGTCGTAGAAAGACCGGATGAAGGCGTTGATCTCGTCCAAGCTAACCGCCTTGATCCGCTCGATCACGCTCGCCTCGAAGCCGATCGGCAGGCCATGGCTACGCTCCTGCATCGCCTTGGCCAGCCGCTGGTCCGGCGCCTGCTGCCCAAAGAGCAGCCGCCCCTCCAGGAAGCCGAGGGCGCCCAGGCGCTCCTCCTCCGTGATGCCGCCCTGCTGGAAGGTGGCGAGCGCCCCCTTCAGCTTGTCTTGGATGGCCGCGCTGTTGTCCACGCGGCTGAACGTCATGAGCTGGTAGAGCCCCGGCTCGTGGCCGACGCCCCCGCCCGCGCTGGCGCCGTAGGTGTCGCCGCCGTCATGGCGCAGGGCGACGTAGAGGCGCGAGAAGAAGTGGCCTCCCAGCACATGATTGGCGACGCGCCAGGCCGGATAACGGTCGTCGGTCCAGGCCAGGCCGTCGCGGAACAGGCTGATGTAGACCTGGGTGAGCGGGCTCATCGCCTCCTGGCTGGTGGCGGGCCGGTCGGTGCGCAGCGGCAGCACCCCGCGCGCGATGGCCGGCGGGCTGCTGGAGATCGGCGGCAGGAGTCCGGCGAACACGGCATCGGCCCTGGCGCGATCCAGATCGCCCGAGAGGCCGACGGCGCGCCCAGGCAGGCTGAGCATCGTGTCGCGGGTGGCGGCGAGGACCGCCGAGCGCTTCTCCACCGGCGCGGGCTCTTCGTAGGCCATCAGCCGCACGTCCCCCGGCTGGAAGATCAGCCGCGCGGCCGCCTGCGAGCGCCGGAACTCCGGATCCTTCAGGCTGCTCTTCCACCCGATGGTGCGCCCCTGGCCGGTGCGCTTCAGCTCCGCTGGATCGTAGGCCTGGTTGGCGAAGATGTCCTTGACCAGCGCCACGCCGGCGTCCAGATCGCGCGCCAGCACCGAGAGGCTCAGCGTGCTGCGGTTGTCCACCATGCTCAGATTGAGGGACGCCGCCAGCGCGTCGGCCCGCGCCCGCAGCGCCCCGTCGGGGTCGAAGTGCGACAGCTCCCACGCCTCCTGAGCGTGGTTCTCCGCCGCCCAGGGCATCTCCCCCCCCACCGGGACCTCGACGCGCAGGGTGACGAGCGGGACGCGGTGGTCCTCGACCAGGAAGGCGGCGGTGCCGTCCGCCAGCGCCCAGGTCTGCACCTCGGACTGCGCGACGGCGACCGGAGCCGAAGCCGGCTCGGCGACCTCGTCCGCGCGGGCCAGACCAAACAGGAGGGCGCCCATCAGGGGGAGCAGCAGCAGGGATCTCATGGCGTCTCCTCGATCTGGGCCTTGCCGCGCCGCACGAAGACGCGGCTCGGCGGGGCGGCCATGACGTACTGGTCCCAGGCGGCCTCGACCTGGGCGAGGGTCACGGCGTCGATGGCCGCGGCCGCGCCGCCCAGCGCCAGGCGATCATCGCCCTGCCAGGCGTAGGCCTGCCCGATGGAGCCCGCGAGCGCCTCGGCGTAGTAGCTCTCCTGGAGCTTCTCGCGCAGCAGGCGGCGGCGGGCCGTGGCCAGCACCTCCTCGTTGCGCCAGTCGCCCTGGTCGAGCGCGGCCAGGCTCTGGTCGATGTACTGGAAGGCCTTCGCCTCGCGACGCCAGGGCAGGCTGATCGAGCCCAGCGCGAGGATCGTGCCCGCCCGCAGCTCGGCGGAGATCGTGAACGCCTCCACCGCCTTGCCGCGCTCGCCGACCAGATCCTCGCGGAAACGATCCAGCTCGCCGCCGGCCATCATCTCCATCAGCACCAGCCAGGCCCAGTAGTCGGCGTCCCGCGCCGAGGGCCCCCGCATGAGCTGGGCCGCGACCTTGATCGGCGGCAGATCCTCCTCGAGCGCCACGCGCTCGGGCAGGCTCCAGGTGGAGAGCGGCGGCACCTCGGGCGGGGTCAGGCGCTCGCCCCCCAGCGGCCCGAAGAGGGCTTCTACCCGGGCCAGGGTCGCGGCCGCGTCCACCGGCCCCACCACGACCAGGTGCATGTTCCCGGGCTGGTAGTAGCCGTTGTAGAACTTGCGCACGAGGTCCAGGTCCGCCGCGGCGATGTCCTCCTGCGTGCCCGCCGGCGAGTGGCCGTAGGGGTGCGCGCCGAAGACCGCCTCCAGCGCCGGCCCGACCAGCCGCGCGCTCGGATCGTTCTCGGTGCGCAGCCGCAGCTCCTCCGTGACGATCTTTTTCTCGTTCTCCAGGTTGTCGGCGTCGATCACCAGATTTCGCATCCGGTCGGCCTCGAAGACCAGCACGGCGTCGTGCGCCGCGGGCCGGATCTCCGAGATGTAGACCGTGTTGTCGAAGCTGGTGTAGGCGTTCTCGTTGCCGCCCTGCTCGGTGTGGTGACGCGAGTACGCCTCCTTGTCGTAGTTCGTCGTCTTCCCGAACATCAGGTGCTCGAAGAGGTGAGCGAAGCCCTTCTCGTTCGAGGCCTCGTGCGCCGAGCCCACCTGCACCCACATCTGGGTCGCGACCAGCGGCAGAGAAGGATCAGCGTAGATGCTCACCTTCAGGCCGTTCGCCAGCGTGGACGACGTGAGGCCGGGCGGATCGGCGGCGCGCGCCGGACCCGCGAGCGCGAGGCAGAGAACAGACGGCAGGAGCATCGGTGACCCCGGAGGAGGGGGGAAGACTAACGTGGAGTGCCGGAAGAAGCGCGGGCGTCAACGGGACGGCGCGGAAATCGGCGTCGGGCTCAGGGCGCTGTCCGCGCTGGCTCCACCTCCTCGAATCCGATACGCTCCACCTATGGCCGCAGCTCCGAAGACCCGCCCCGTCCACCTCGAGCTACCCTCGGAGATCTTCGAGCTTCGTCGATGGGATCCGCAGGAGCTCGAAGACGAGCTTCGGCTGCTTCTCCTCATCGAGCTGGTTCGCGACCGCCGACTCGCCTATGGTCGCGCAGCCGAGCTGGCGGGGGTGCCCATCGGCCACTTTGTCCGGATCATGGGGCGGCACGGCGTGAGCCCCTTCGACTACGACCCTGGCGAGCTGGCTGAGGAGCTGGCCTCCTAGGTGCTCGTCGTCTGCGATTCCGGGCCGCTGATCTACCTGGGTGCCACGGGATACCTGTGGCTGCTTCGTGAGCTCTACGGCGAGATCCTCTCGCCCCCGGAGGTGATGCACGAGGTGACCGTGGCGGGAGCAGGCGAGCCGGGCGCCGCCGAGGTCGCGGCTTGTGCGTTCTTGCGGATCGAGCGGATCGCGGGTGAGGACGCCGTATGGTCCACGCTGTCCCGCGAGCTCGACGCTGGCGAGGCCGCGACGCTGGCCCTGGCCCGAGCCCTGAGGGCCGATCTGGTGCTCATGGACGAACGAAAAGGGCGGCTGATCGCGCGGAGCCTCGGCCTGCGCGTGCGTGGCACCCTCGGCGTGGTGCTGGAAGCGAAGCGCGCTGGACGGCTGCCGTCCGTTCAGGCTGCGCTGCAGGCCTTGCGCGCCGCGGGCCTGTGGATGAGCGACGAGCTGGTGAAGGAGACCCTCGCGCTGGCGGGCGAAGGGCCCGAGCAGACGCCCTAAAGAAGGCGCCTCACCGTCCCCCGATCCCCACCATCAACACCGGCCCCACCGCGATCTCCTCGAAGCGGAGATCCGTGCTCCCCGCCGCCTCCAGGCTCAGGACCATACCCAGTCGATCCCCGACCGCTGGCCGCCAGGAGGCGCCAATCGATGGCTCTATCCACAGCCCGTCGACGCCTTCGGCGATCACCCAGTTGGCCACGGCGCCGCCGTACAGCCGAACGTTGCCGCCCAGGGCGCCGCCGGTGATCAGCCCGGCCTTCGCCCACCAGGGGGGCATGCCGTCCAGCTCGGACAGGACGGCGGCGCTCTCCACGCCAGCCAGGAGGGTGAGCACGGGATCGTCGCGCCGCCCGAGCAGGGGCATCTCGCCGCGCAGCTCGGCGCCCATGAGCTGAGCGCCCCGCCAGCCCAGGGTGAGGCCCAGGGTGATGTCCTCGGCGACGCCCATCTCACCGGTGAGGGCCGCCGCGGGCGCCAGCTCGCCGCCGAGCTGCTGGGCGCCGCCCAGGACGAGGCCGCCCTCCGCCACCCCGACCGCGGGGACCACCCCGTCGCTGCGGAGGCCGGGGAAGGCCATCGCGGTGCCGAGGGCAAGGATCAGCGCGGTCATGGGAAGCTCCTCGGCTATTCGTCGTCGTCACCCAGGTTGCCCGAGCCACCGCCCGCCGCCCGCTGGACCAGCCAGGTCTCCATGAAGGAGCCGATGTCGCCGTCCAGGACCGCCGTGGTGTCGCCCGTCTGCTCACCCGTGCGGGTGTCCTTGACGAGCTGGTAGGGCTGCAACACGTAGGAGCGGATCTGACTTCCCCACTCGATCTTCTTCTTCTCGGCGTTCGCCGCGTCCGTGATGGCCTGGCGCTTCTCCAGCTCCTGCGAGTAGAGGCGGGCGCGCAGCAGCTTCATCGCCGTGGACTTGTTCTTGTGCTGGCTGCGCTCGGCGCGGCTGACGACGGCGATGCCGGACGGGATGTGCGTGACGCGCACGGCCGAGTCGGTGGTGTTCACGCCCTGGCCGCCAGGGCCGCCCGCGCGGAACACGTCGATGCGCAGATCGGAGTCCTTGATGTCGATCTCGATGTCGTCCGGCAGGTCCGGGTAGACCGCGACGGAGGCGAACGCCGTGTGGCGCCGCGCGTTCGCGTCGAAGGGGCTGATGCGGACCAGGCGGTGAACGCCGATCTCGCTCTTCAGGTAGCCAAAGGCGTACTCGCCCTTGACCTGAATCGAGCAGCTCTTGATGCCGGCGTCCTCGTGGGGCTGCTCGTCGGCGATGACGATCTTATAGCCGTTGCGATCCGCCCAGCGCAGGTACATGCGCTTGAGCATGTCCGCCCAGTCGGCGGCGTCGGTGCCGCCGGCGCCGGCGTTGATCTCCAGGATGGCGTCGGCCTCGTCGGCCTCCTCGGACAGCAGGCTCTTGACCTCGAACTCCCGCAGCCTGGGCGCGAGCTGGCTGACGGCCTGCGCGCCCTCGGCGATGGTGTCCGCGTCGTCCACCTCCTCGCCGAGCTGCAGCAGGGTGTCGGCGTCGTCGAGCGCGCGCTCCAGCGTCTCGAAGTCGCGCACCTTGCGCTCCATGCTCGCCTTCTCGGCCAGCAGCTTGCGCGCCCGCTCCTGATCCGACCAGAACTCGGGCGAGCCGGCCTCGTCGTCCAGCTCACCAATCCGCTGTTTCAGGCCAGCGACGTCAAAGATGCCCCCGAAGCGCGTCCACACGGCCACGCAACGAGCGCTGAAGTTCGAGGGTATCCTGGGGGATCACGAGGCACCTCCGCCGACCCTCATAGGGCCTCTGGGGCGCCGCCGCAAGTCAAGACGCGCTGGACGGGAGCGGCGGCAGCTCGGCGAGCAGATCGCGCTCCAGCGCCTCCATCTCCTCGGCCTCCTCGTCCTCCTCGTGATCGTAGCCCAGCAGGTGGCAGATCCCGTGCACCAGCAGCACGCGCAGCTCGTGCTCGAGCGCATGTCCGCGCTCCTCGGCCTGGCGCGCCGCGGTCTCGACGCTGATCACGACGTCGCCCAGGACGGGATCGTCCTCGTCCGCCTCCTCGCCCTCGCGCTGGGAGAAGGAGAGCACGTCGGTGGGCTTGTCCTTCTGGCGATAGTCGCGGTTGAGGGGGAGGATGAAGGCGTCGTCGCAGAGGACGACGGAGAGCTCGGCGTCTTCGAGCCCGAACGCGCGCAGCACCTGCCCGGCGACCCGCTCGAGGTCGGGGATGTGCGCTTCTGCCGCCGAGAGACCACCTTCTACCGAGATCGCGATGTCCATGTCCTCAGGCCTTTCCGACCGCGACCTCTCCGTCTTCGTCCGGGTCGCTGTCCGGCGGCAACGTATCCCCGCGGCGGCCGAAGGGGCTCGGCATCTCGAGCGTGATCACGGCGCCGCGCGAGGTGCCGGGCGAGGTGTTGCTGCCGCCGGTGAGACCGGTCGTCCCGCGGCGGGGGAGGCCCGGATACTCGATGCGCTGGTGGTAGATGCCGACCAGCGTGTGGGTGAAGGTCTCGATGACGGCGTAGAGCTCGGACAGGGTCAGCGGGCAGTCCTCGAGCTGGCCGTCCTCGATGGTGCCGTTGACCACCTTCTGGATCATCTCCCGCATCTTCTCCGGCGTGGGCTCCTTGATGGAGCGGCAGGCAGCCTCGACCTTGTCGGCGAGCATGATGATGCCGTGCTCGCGGGTGTCGGGGCGCGGGCCGGGGTAGCGGAAGTCCTGCTCGTCCACCGCCTCGCCGGGTCCGGCTCCTTCGAGGGCCTTGGCGTAGAAATACTGGATCAGCCCCGTGCCGTGGTGCATGAAGATGCCGTTGACGATGGGCTCGGGCAGCTTGTACTGCCGGGCGATCGCGGCGCCGTCCAGGACGTGGTTGATGATGATGCGCGAGGAGACGCGCGGCTCGAGGCTGGCGTGGCGACTGGGGCCGCTGCGCTGGTTCTCGATGAAGTACTGGGGTTTCAGCGCCTTGCCGACGTCGTGGAAGTAGCAGCAGACGCGGGTGAGCAGCGCGTTGCCGCCGATCTTCTGGGCGGCGGCCTCGGACAGGGTCGCGACGATGATCGAGTGGTGGTAGGAGCCAGGGGCCCTCAACATCAACTGCCGGATGAGCGGGTGGTTGAGGTTGGCCAGCTCGAGCAGCTTGTAGTCGGTGAGATAACCGACCATCTCGAAGATCGGGACCAGGGCCAGGACCATGAACGCGCTGAGCAGGCCGCCCAGGATGGCGAAGCCCACGTCCCAGAGCGTCTGCAGCGAGCCCGAGCCGCCGGTGGGGTCGCCCACGGGCGCGCTGGCCAGCCCGAGGAGCAGGGCCGCGACGCCGCCGACCAGCCCGGTCTGCAGGCCCGCCTTGAGCACGCCCAGGCGCTCTCCGTCCTGCTGCGCCACCGCGCCCACGCCCGCCACGCCGACGATGACGAAGTAGAGCGCGCTGAGCAGCTCGTCGCCGGCCATCAGGCTGGCCAGGACCGCCGTGGGGAGCACGAAGAGCAGCGAGGTCTCGGCGTTGACCAGGATGCGCACCAGCATCGCGCCGCCAGCGATGGGCACCAGGTAGAGGAAGGAGCGCGGCTCCATCCCGAAGCCGATCAGCTCGGCCAGCGGGGGCCCAGCGCTGCGCAGGATCTGCCCGAGCGAGAGCACGATCAGCACCAGCGCCGACACCGAGACGATGTCGCGCAGGCTGGTGGAGAAGCGGCGGATATAGAGCGTCCCGAAGCCGTACAGCGTCGTGAACACCATCGCGCAGAGCGCCGCCATCCCCAGCATGGCGTCGAAGACCGAGCGCCCGCCCAGCTTGGTGGTCAGCTGGCGGAGCATCTCCACCTGCTGCGGCGTGACGACCTCGCCCTCGCGCACGATGGCGAAGCCGCGCGGCACGTTCATCACCACCGCCGTGACCTCGGCGCGCGAGGACGAGCGTCGCTCCTCGGTCATGAGCTGGTTGTAGAAGAGGTTCGGGCGCACGGAGGCGCGGGCGATGGCCACGGCGGCGCGCAGGCGCTCGGCGTCCAGCTCGGCGGCGGCGTGCTCGAGCGCGTACAGGCTGATCGCCTGGCGGGCCTCGTCGGGCGTGCGGATGCCCTCGTAGCTGTCCAGGCGGACCTCGTCGCGGCTGGACTGGACGATGCGCACGACGCTGAGCGGGCGCGGCGGGCTGGGGAGCTGGGAGCGGTCGGGGATGACGTAGCCGGAGAGCGCGACGCCCACGAGATCGCGGGCCACCCGCTCGACGCGGCGATCCCAGCGCGCGTTCACGACGAGCGCCAGATCGTTCGGGTCGAGGGTGACCTCGAGCACCTTGACGAAATCCCGGGAGATCTCGGAGATCAGCTCGGGCGGGACCTCCGACTGTCCCGCGGCGCGGGCCGCCAGCAGGCCCTCCGAGTAGCGCTGGGCCGCCAGATCGAAGGCGCTCGTGATCTTGGACCGCACGCGCCCGAGCAGGTTCGTGTCCAGGTCGAAGACCGGCAGCACGGCCGCCTCAGCCTCCGCCGCGCGCACCTCGGTGCTGGACGCGTCGGCGAACTGGAAGGCCACCGGCGCGCGCACGTCCCGACCCGCCACCTCGCCGACCTCGAGCGCGCCTCCCGACAGCCCCTGATCCTCCACCACGAGCAGGGCTACGCCCAGGCTCAGCGCGATCAGCGCCAGCACCTTTCGGGTGGCCTCTCCCCTCAGGAAGGTGAGGAACCGAGCCAGCCTTGGCTCAGCTCTCGCGCTGTCGTCGGGTTCCGGGGGCATCGCTCGCGCCGACCTCCTGGCTCTGGTCCCTGCTGCCGTCTCTGGCTCCGTCCCGGCCGCCGTCCTGGGCCGCCTTGCGCAGCTCCATCCGATCGTAGGCCCGCACGATCTCAGACACAAGGGGGTGACGTACCACGTCCACGTCGGTGAAGCGCACGACGGCGATCCCCGGCACGCCGTCCAGGATCTGGATCGCGTCCTTCAACCCGCTCTTCTGGCCGCGCGGCAGGTCTACCTGGGTCATGTCGCCCGTCACCACCACCCGGCTGCCCAGCCCGATGCGGGTCAGCAGCATCTTCATCTGCTCGGGCGTGGCGTTCTGGCCCTCGTCCAGCACGACATAGGAGTCCGAGAGCGTGCGGCCGCGCATGAAGGCGAGCGGCGCCACCTCGATGACGCCCTTGGTGATCAGGCGACCGGCGCGATCGAAGCCGACCAGATCGTTGAGCGCGTCGTAGAGCGGGCGC
>CAZKWG010000255.1:0-3540 GCA_964556105.1 uncultured Enterobacterales bacterium
TGGCCGCGGCGACCGCCCTGCCCGAGCTGCGCTGGAACGAGGCGCTGTTGGTGCTCTGGCCCACCGACCTGCTCCTGCCCCTGCTCTCGCCCGCGCGCGCCCGCCGCTACCTGGACCTGCGCCTGGTCGGCCTCGCCCTGGTCTCCGGGTTCTCCGCCGCGGGCGTGCTCTCTCAGCCGCTCGTCGCGCCGGCGGCCATGGTCGCGCTCGCCGCGCTGGGGCTCCGCCGCAGGGGCGCCTGAGCGCCTACCGCACCGACATGTTGTTCCCGCTCTTGTTCGTCGGGAACACGATGCTGGAGACCCTGTCCACGAGGCGGCGCACGACCTGCGGCCCGCCCGGCTCGCGCGGATCCGCGGGGCCGAGCACCACGCGCCGGAGGGCCTGAACGACGAGCTTCTTCACGGGCGACCTCCTGCGGACATCATAACCTCAACCGCGCGGAGCATGCTAAAAGGAGAGGGTGTGCGTCGAGACGGATCCCAGCGTCGCATCCCTGAGTCGCAGCGAGGCGTCCCCATGAGCGTCGTTCAGGTCAGAACTTCAGTGAAGCGGGTGGTCGTGGTGGCCGCGGACGGCCCCGTGACGGTCTACGAGCAGAAGGAGAAAAAGAAGGTCTCCAAGCGCAACAAGAAGGCCGAGTCTCGGGCCCGCCGCTTCGTCAAGGCGAACATGACGGCGCTCACGGCGTACATGGACGCCCACCAGAAGTCCAACGCCAAGAAGAAGGACGGCTGGATGCGCGACTACGGCTGGAACGTGAGCAAGGCCATGCGCAAGGGCGCGGCCAAGTTCAAGATCCTGGGTTAGGCCGGCACCTTCCGCCGAAGGTCCTCCGGCCAGTCCTCTGGGCTATCCGCCGGCACCACCCGCAGCGACGGGCCCGGGCGGGCCAGGACCTCGTCCGCCGAGAGGCCGAGGATCTGACACGCGGCGTGCAAGCCCGTCATTCCGGCGCCGTACACGCCGTGGCTGCGCGTGCTGGCGCCGCACAGGTAGAGCTGATCCACCTCGGTCCGCTGCGCGAAGCCGCGCGCGCTGGCGCGGTCCAGGGTCTTCTCCACGCCGTAGATGGCGCCGCGGGTGGCCTCACAGAAGTGGCTGTTGGTCAGCGGCGTGCCCAGCGAGCAGAAGCGGACCTGGTCGCGGATCTCGGGCAGGATGGGCCGCAGCGCGTCCAGCATCCGCTCCGTCAGGTGCGCCTTCAGCGCCTGGTACTCGGCGGGTCGCGCGCCGTGGCCGGTGCCGGCCCAGCTGGCGAAGGGCGCGTAGGAGACGGGGGCGAAGGCCTCGATGGCGTGCAGGCCGCCGCGGCGGGAGCTCGGGTCCTTCAGCGTGGTGACCGTGGCGAAGACGCAGGGCAGCGCGTCCAGGCTGGAGAGCTCCGGGAGCGCGTAGGCGCGCTCGAGGTCCGGGTCCGCCAGCAGCCAGTAGTTCGACGAGCGCAGGCCGCCCGCGTCCGGGCCCAGGTCGGCGGTGAGGAAGAGGCTCAGGCAGCTCGTGGACCAGGGCGTCTGGTCCAGCCGCCGACGCAGGGGCTCAGACAGGTTGTCCGCGCCGACCAGCCGCCGGAAGGTGACGGCCGGATCCGCGTTGCTGACGACCACACCGGCGCTCACCGTCTCGCCGTTGGCCAGGCGCACGCCCACCGCCCGCCGCCCGCCGCCCGCCGCCTCGGTGAGGATCTCGGTGACCCGGGCCTTGACCTGGATCTCTCCCCCCTCCCGGTGCAGGGCGTGGATGAAGGCGCGCGGGATGGCGCGCCCGCCGGAGAGCGGGAAGGCCCCGCCGCCCGCGTAGTGCGCCGCCATCTCGGCGTGGACGACGGCCGGGGTCCGCGAGGGAGGGAGTCCGTAATTGACCCCTTGCACCGCCAGGACCGCCCTGGCCACAGGGTCCGTGACGTGGTGGTGGAGCATGCCCTCCAAGGAGCGGTGCCCCCAGCGGGACAGGGCGCCGTTGGCGCGCGCTCCCACCGTGCCCAGGCTGGCCGCCCCCTCCGCCAGTGCCTCGAGCTCGTCGAACCAGGCGCCGATCCCCTCGGCGTCCGCCGGGAAGGTCTCGGCCATGTGCGCGCGGTTCCTCGGCCAGCCCGCGACGTGGGCCACGCGCCGACCGGGCAGCACGACCTGATCGTAGCCGTCCGGGTCCAGCGCGCAGAACACCAGCTCGTCGCTGACGCCCATGGCCTCGTAGAAGCGCCGCGCGGGCTCACCCGGGCCGAGCTGCCCGATATAGTGAACCCCCGGGCTCCACAGGTGGCCGCCCAGGGGGAAGCTGTGGCAGAAGCCGCCGGGCAGATAGTGCTGCTCGAGCACCAGCACCAGCAGCCCCTCTCGCGCCAGGGTCAGCGCCGCGGCGAGACCGCCCGGCCCTGAGCCGACGACGATGGCGTCTACGTCAGGCATACGGCGTTCAACGGACCTGATTCGAGGAGGGAGCGTCGTGCTGACTGAGCCGCCGCTTCAGCTTCCAGACGCCGCCCGCCCAGAGCAGCCCCACGATGATCAGGCCGACCTGCGCCTCCAGGGGCAGCGCGGCGATCTGCTCGACGAAGGGCGGCAGCGTGTCCAGGGGCCCGTCCGCGGCCCGCACCGTCCAGACCAGGGCCACCACCGCCATCACCGCGAGGCTCTGGCCGATCATCGCGGCGATGGTCCCCGCAGCGAACGCCGCTTTTCCGGTCTGGACCTCGAAGTTCCGCGCCCGACGCCGGAACCAGTCGAGCTGATGGAAGAAGACCTCCGGGAGCTCGCTCAGCATGTCGCCGGCGTTCTGCGCCACGTCCTGCAGGCTGGCGCCCACCGCGGCGCGCGCCCGCTTCAGCTTGCGCCGGCGAGCCTTCTCGAAATAGACCTTTCCAAGCTGGAAATAGTCCGCGTCGGGCTGCAGGTAGCGCAGCGAGGCGTCCACCGTGATCTGCGAGCGGTTCACGCGCATGAAGGCCCAGGCCGTGGGGATCCCCGCGCCCACCAGCACCCGACCCATCTCCGAATAACAACTGGCGATGGATCGCTGCTCATAGGGCAGCCCGTCGGTCTGGGTGCGCACCGACCAGCTCTTCAGGATGCGCATCAGGCCCTGCACCACCGGCTCGAGATCGATGGGCGGCAGGCGAGGGACCATCAGCAGGTAGATGCCCGCCGCCCGCTGAAACTCCTCGCGGGCGATTGCAGATACGAACATCTCATAATTGCGCAGGAAGCCACGCTCCAGCGATCCTACGGATCCAAAGTCGATCAAGGCGATGCGGCTGTCGCGCAGCAACAGGATGTTGCCGGGGTGAAGGTCGCCGTGGAAGAGGTTGTCCTCGAAGAGCTGACGCATCTGCGAGAGGTAGAGCCGCGTGCCGACCTTCTTCGGCACGATCTGGTTCTCCTTCAGCCAGCGCTGCAGCAGGGTCGGGTCGCGGCGCGCGGTGGCGACGGAATCGACGCCGGTCGCGTTCTTGACCGGGCTGAATTCCTCGCGGCGGTCGGTGCGGAGCAGAATGGGGTTCTCGGCCAGCGGCAGCGCATCGAACACGAACGCTTCGAGCTT
>CAZKWG010000255.1:3550-9783 GCA_964556105.1 uncultured Enterobacterales bacterium
ACGTCCGACATGAAGACGCCCTCGACGAATTCCATTACCAGCACGCGCTCGCGCGCCAGCCGACGGAAGACCTTGGGCACGTAGACGCGGTGCCGCGCGAGCTGCACGCGCATGCGGCGGATCGAGGCGGACTCCAGGCGATAGTCCAGCTCCTCGCCCAGCGTGCGCTCCAGCTCCCACATCAAGTCGCCCCAGGACATCTCCTGCATCAGGCCCATGCCGTCGACGATCCCGACGACGACCTTGAGCGCGCGAAGATCCGCCCGGAACTTGGTCGCGGCGTCCGGGCGCTGCACCTTGACCGCCACGCGCATGTCGTCGTGGGCCAGCCGCGCCTCGTGCAGCTGGCCGATCGATCCGGCCGCGAAGGGTTGCTCCTCGAACGTGGAGAAGATCGCCTCGAGCGGCGCGCCGTACTCGGCCTCGACGATGGCCCGCACGTTCGCGAAGGGGAAGCCCGTCGCCCGGTCCTGCAGCCCCGCCATCACCTCGCAGAAGGCGTCGGAGAACAGGTCGTTGCGCATGGCCAGGAGCTGGCCGAGCTTGATCCACACGCCCCCCATCTGCTCGAGGGTGGAGCGCACCGAGAGGGCATGCTTGCGCTGCGCCGCAGGATCGGCGCCGCGAGACCGCACCGAGGTGGCGATCCACGAGAGCGCGGCCAGGCCCGACCGCAGGTAACGGCTGCGCCCCACGGGGCGCACCTCGGCGATCTCCACCTTGGACCGGGCGGAGAGCGGCACGAGGCGGGTGGGGATGGAGTCTGGGTCTTGCACGGTGCGCCGCCTGGGTGGATCGGCTGAGGGGGCGAGCTCGAGGGCCACAGTGTACCGGCGGGTCCAGGGCTGCGCAAACGGGGGGGCCTGTCGTCCCGGCCCTGCAGGGCGGGGCGGGCTATACTGCTCGGCCCAGAGAGGCGCGATGACCCGCCAGCCCACGACCCTGCTGGATCTCCTGGAGATCCGGTCAGCGTCCCACGTTGACCGGCCTGTCTACACCTTTGTCCATGGTGACGCCATCGACGCGCCACCCTTCGGAGCGCTCTACGAGCGCCCCCTGAGGCTGGCCGTCGCGCTGCAGGACCACACGGAGCCCGGCGACCGCGCCCTGCTGCTCTTCCCCTTCGGCGCCGACGTGATCGTCGGCCTGCTGGGCGCGCTGCTGGCGGGCGTGGTCTCGGTCCCGCTGCCGATCAGCGGTCGGCGCGGCGTCTCCTTCGCCCCGGCCGCCCAGGACGCCGGCGCCCGCGTGGTCCTCTGCGACCGCGCCAGCCGCGCCCGCCTGGAGCCCCTCTACGCCGAGTACAAGCTCCAGTGGATCGCCGTGGACGATCTGAGCGGCCCCGCGGTGGGCTACAGGCGCCCGCCGACCCGGCCCGAGGACCTGGCCTGGCTGCAGTACACCTCGGGCTCCACCGGGGCGCCCCGCGGCGTGCGCGTCCGCCACGGGAACGCCGTCGCCAACTCGACCGACATCGCCGCCGCCTGGGGCCTTCACCCCGACAGCCGCTCGCTGATGTGGGTGCCGCACTACCACGACGACGGCCTGGTCAACGGCCTGCTCCAGCCGCTCGCGACCGGCTTCCGCGCCGCGCTCATGGACCCCCTCGACTTCATCTCGCGGCCCGACCGCTGGCTCCGCCTCATCGGCGCGCTGGGCATCACCCACGCGGGGGGGCCGAACTTCACCTACGAGGTGACGCTGCGGAAGGTCGGCCCCGCCCTGCGCGAGGGGCTGGACCTCTCCTCCTGGGAGATGGCCTACAACGCCGCCGAGCCCGTGCGCGCCGACACGCTCCGCCGCTTCCATGCGGCGTTCGCGCCCTGCGGCCTGCGCTGGACCACCCTGCGGCCCGCCTACGGCATGGCCGAGACCACGCTGCTGGTGACCACCAGCCCCACGGGGAGCGGCCCCCTCCTCCGCACCTTCGACGGCGGCGCGCTGCGGGAGCGGGGGCTGGCCCTGCCCGCCGAGGTGGGCGTGGACCTGGCCAGCTCCGGGCGCGCCGTGCCGGGAACCCAGGTCCGAATCTGGGATCCCGAGACCCGTGAGCCGCTGCCCGACGGGCGCCTGGGCGAGATCCTGGTGCAAGGTCCGGGCGTGACCGGCGGCTACTGGAACCGCCCCGAGGTCAACGCCGACCTCTTCGGCGCCACCCTGCCGGACACCCCCGGCACCTGGCTCCGCACGGGAGATCTCGGCTTTCTCCTCGAGGGTGAGCTGTTCGTCACCGGCCGCCAGAAGGACCTCATCATCGTGGCCGGCGCCAACTACGCCCCCCAGGACGTCGAGGCGGCGGTCGAGGCCAGCGATCCGGCCTTCCGACCCGGCTGCACGGCCGCCTTCGGCGTGCCCCTGGAGGAGGAGGCCGAGGAAGGGGTGGTCGTGGTCGCCGAGCTGCGGGACCCGAGCGCGGGCGACGTGGAGCGCCTGGCCCGGCGCGCCCAGGAGGCGATCGGCGAGGCCCTCGGGCTGCGCCTGCATGCCCTGGTGCTGCTGGGACCCGAGCAGCTCCCGAAGACCTCGAGCGGCAAGGTGCGGCGACGACCGACGCGCGCGGCCTTTCTGGACGGGACCCTGCCCGCGGTGCAGCGCTGGACACGCGCGCCGCTCCCCCTCCCGGAGGCGGCCCAGACCGGCCTGCGGGAGACCGTCCTGGCCGAGGTGGCGCGTCGGGCCGGGCTCGCTCCCCAGAGCATCGACCCTACCCTGCCCTTCGCCGCCCTGGGCCTGCGATCCATCGACGCGGTCGCCATCAGCGACACCCTGAGCGAGGCCCTGGGCCGGCCCGTCAGCGTGCTGACCCTCTTCGAGCACCCCACGGTGGACGCCCTCGCCGCGCACCTCGCCCAGAGCGGGACCTCGGCGCCCGCGACGCGTCGGGCAGCGGGGGGCGAGCCCATCGCCATCATCGGCATGGCCTGCCGCTTCCCCGGCGCCCCGGACATCCAGGCCTACTGGCGGCTGATCTCGGAGGGCGGCGACGCCATCCAGGACGTGCCGGAGGCCCGCTGGCGCCTGTGGGAGGAGTGGTACCCGGACATCCGCACCAGCCCGCGCCTGGCCCTGCGCACCGGCGGCTTCCTCTCCGATCTCGAGCGCTTCGACGCCGCCTTCTTCGGGATCTCGCCCCGCGAGGCCATGAAGCTCGACCCGCAGCAGCGCCTGGCGATGACGCTCTGCTGGGAGGCCCTGGCCGACGCCGGCGTGCCCACGGACGGGCTCGCCGGCAGCGCCACCGGCGTGTTCGCCGGCGCCCTGGACAACGAGTACGGCCGGCGCCTGTTCAGCCATGGCAACGACGCGCTGGTCGACGCGTTCAGCGGCACGGGCGCCTCGATGGCCATCCTGGCCAACCGCCTCTCCTACCTGCTCGACGCCCACGGCCCCAGCATGACCGTGGACACGGCCTGCTCCAGCTCGCTCGTGGCGCTGCACCTGGCCGTCTCCAGCCTGCGCCGGGGCGAGAGCGATCTGGCGGTGGTGCTGGGCACGAACATCCTGCTCACGCCGGGAGCCACCCTCAACTTCTCCGCCGCCGGCGCCCTGTCGCGCGGGGGTCGGCCGCGACCCTTCGACGCAGGAGCCGACGGTTTTGTTCGATCCGAGGGCGCGGGCGCGCTGATCTGCAAGCGCCTGTCGGACGCGCTCCGCGACGGGGACCGGATTCATGCGGTCGTGCGCGGCACGGCGACGGTCCAGGACGGGCGCACCAACGGGCTGATGGCGCCCTCGCAGTCGGCCCAGGAGGCGACCCTGAGGGCCGCCCTGCAGGACGCGGGCGTGGAGCCCGGCGAGATCAGCTATGTCGAGGCCCACGGCACGGGCACCCCGCTGGGAGACCCCATCGAAGCGAGCGCGCTCGGCGCGGTCTTCGGGCCCGGACGGAGCCGACCGCTGCGGCTGGGATCGGCCAAGGCCAACGTCGGCCATCTGGAGGGGGCCGCGGGCGCCGCGGGCCTGATCAAGGCCACCCTCGGGCTCGCGCACCGGGCCATGCCGCCCGTGGGCAATTTCCGTGCGCCGAACCCGCTCATCGACCTGGACGGCTGGAAGCTCGCGGTCCCCACGACGCTGAGCGCCTGGGAGGGCCCGCTGCTGGCCGGCGTGAGCAGCTTCGGCTTCGGCGGCGCCAACGCGCACGCCGTCCTCGAGGCCGCGCCGCCCCAGCCGCCGCCCGAGGTCCGCTCAGAAGGCCCATGGATCCTCCCGATCTCGGCGCGCAGCCGCGAGGCGCTCCTCACGCTGGCGAGCCGCTGGCGGGCGCGTCTGACCGGGCTCGCGGACGGCGAGCGCCTGGCCGACCTGCTCTACACCGCCGCCGCGCGCCGGACCCATGAGCCCTGGCGCGCCACCTTCCTGGGCGCGGACGCCGCCGATCTGGCGAACGCCCTGGCCTCGCCGGAGCCCACAGGGCCGGTCCGGGCCCCCGAGGCGCCCTTCTGGCTGCTCTCGGGCCACGGCTCGCAGTGGGCGGGGATGGCCGCTTCCCAGCCTGTTCCCGCCTTCCGGCAGGGGCTCGAGGCGGCCCTGGACGCCGTCCGCGCCCACGCGGGGAGCTTCGCCTGGCCGCTCACGGAGGCGGACCTGGACCAGGTCGCCTGCGTGCAGCCCGCCATCTTCATCGTCCAGATCGCGCTCGGCACCGCGCTGGAGGCCCTGGGCGTCAAGCCGGCCGGCGTCCTGGGGCACTCCATGGGCGAGGTGGCCGCCGCCTGTCTGGCCGGCGCCCTCTCCCTGCCCGACGCCGCGCGGGTCATCGTCGCGCGCAGCCGCCTGCTGGCGACCGTCGAGGGCCAGGGCGCCATGCTCGCCGCGCCGCTGCCGGGCGAGGAGGCCCTCTCTCTGGTCCCCGGGCTCTCCGTGGCGGTGGAGAGCGGGCCGCGCTCCGTCGTGCTGGCCGGCACCCCGGAGCAGATCACCACGCTGGAGGCGGCGCTTCAGGCGCGCGGGCTCGAGGGGCGTCGGGTGCGCACCCGCGTGGCCTTCCACAGCCCCGCCATGGATCCGCTCCAGGGCCCCCTGCGCGACGCGCTCCAGGGGATTCAGCCGCGCTCCGCCGCCCTCCCCCTCTGGTCCAGCGTCACCGGCGCGCGCCTGGACGGGGCCGAGCTCGGCCCGGACTACTGGGCTCGGAACCTGCGCGAGCCCGTGCGCTTCGGCGCCGCCCTGCTGGCCATGGCCGGCCCGAGCGCCAGCCCGCGGATCGAGCTCTCCCCTCACCCCGTGCTGGCCAGCGCGGCCCGCCAGGGCAGCGCCGCTCCCTTCGTGCCGACCCTGAAGTCCTCGGACGCGCCGCTCTCCTGGGTGGGAGCGCTCTATCGCCAGGGCTTCGCGCTCCGCTGGCGCGCGATCTACCCGGCCGGCGCCGTGGCCTCGCTGCCCGCCTACCCCTGGACGCCCGATCGTCACTGGGTCGATCTCCCCTCCCCGCGTGGTCGCGCGCAGAGCCCCCTCCTCGGCGCCGCCCCCGCCCTGCTCCCCGGCGAGACCCGGCGATGGTCCTCGGACCTCTCGGAGCAGCGCTGGCTCTGCGAGCACCAGCTGCACGGCGCCGTCCTGGCCCCGGGCGCGCTGGTGCTGGAGGTGGCCCGCGCGGCGGGACAGGAGGCGCTGGGAATTCCACTCACGGTGGAGTCCGTGCGCTTCGAGGCCCCCTGGTTCCCGGAGCGCACGGGCTGGACCCTGGAGACCATCCTGAGCGGCGAGCCGGAGGGCGCCTCCTTCGAGCTGCGCCACGCCCAGGGCGTCTTCGCCACCGGCCGCCTGCGACGGGGGGGCTCGCCCCCGCCGCCTGCGCCGACCTCGAGCCTCGACCGAGCGCTGAGCGCGGACGCCTTCCACGCCGGCTTCGGCGCGGCGGGGCTGAGGCTGGGGCCCAGCTTTCGGGCCGTGCGGAGCCTGCGCTGCGGCGACGAGGAGGTCGAGGCCGAGCTGCAGGCGCCCGAGGGCCTGAGCCTGGCGGGCACCACGGCCCACCCCGCGCTGCTGGACGCGATCCTGCGCGTGGCGGCGGCGGCGCGCCCGGCGGCCGAAGGGACCTCCCTGCTGCCCGTCGGCGTCGGCCGGATGACGGTCCTGGCGCCGCTCAGCGCCCACCTGCGGGTGACGGCGCGCTCCCGCCCGGCCGAGCAGGGTGGCGATCAGGCGATGGAGGCGGATCTCTGGGTCCACGACGAGCACGGCCGCCACCTCCTGACCGTCGAGGCGCTGCAGGTGCGCCGCCTCTCGAT
>CAZKWG010000256.1:0-9738 GCA_964556105.1 uncultured Enterobacterales bacterium
CACGATGGCGCACGTCATCGCCAACACGGGCCTGCCCACCCTGGTCCTCTCGCACAACAAGACGCTGGCGGCGCAGCTCTACGGCGAGCTGAAGAAGCTCTTCCCGAAGAACGCCGTCGAATATTTTGTCAGCTACTACGACTATTATCAGCCTGAGGCCTACGTCCCTTCCACGGATACCTATATCCAGAAGGACGCGATGATCAACGACCACATCGACAAGCTGCGGCACCGCGCCACCCGCGCGCTGCTGGAGCGCGACGACGTGATCATCGTCAGCTCCGTGAGCTGCATCTACGGCCTCGGAAGCCCGGAAGCCTACGACGGGATGCTGCTGCAGTTGCGGCCCGGCCAGGAGGTCGACCGCAAGCAGATCCTGAACAAGCTGGTGGAGATCCTCTACGAGCGCAACGAGGCGGACTTCCACCGCGGCACCTTCCGCGCCCGCGGCGACGTCATCGAGGTCTTCCCCGCCCACGAGGACGCTCGCGCCTACCGCATCGAGCTGTTCGGCGACGAGGTCGAGCGCCTGAGCATCATCGACCCGCTGCGCGGCACGCGCCTGGAGACGATGGAGAAGCTGACCATCTACCCGGCCAGCCACTACGTGACGCCCAAGGACCAGCTGAAACGCGCCGCCGACGCCGTGCGCGCCGAGCTGCACGAGCGCCTCATCGAGCTGCGCGAGCAGGGCAGCCTGCTCGAGGCCCAGCGCCTCGAGGAGCGGACCATGTTCGATCTGGAGATGATCGAGGAGACCGGGCGCTGCAAGGGCATCGAGAACTACTCCCGCCACCTCTCCGGTCGGCCCCAGGGCGCGCCGCCGCCCACCCTGCTGGAGTACTTCCCCGCCGAGTGGCTGCTGCTCGTCGATGAGAGCCACGTCACGATCCCGCAGGTCGGCGGCATGTTTCACGGCGACCGAAGCCGCAAGGGCGTGCTGGTGCGCTACGGCTTCCGCCTGCCCAGCGCGATGGACAACCGGCCGCTGACCTTCGAGGAGTTCGAGGCCCTCCAGCACCGCGTCATCTACGTCTCCGCCACGCCCTCCGACTTCGAGGTGCAGAAGGCCGGCGGCGTGGTGACGGAGCAGATCATCCGCCCCACCGGGCTGTTGGACCCGGTCATCGACGTGCGGCCGGCGACCAGCCAGGTGGACGATCTCCTCGCCGAGATCCGCGTCACGGTCGGCGCAGGGAGCCGCGTCCTGGTCACCGTGCTGACCAAGCGGATGGCGCAGGAGCTGACCGACTACTACAAGGAGCTCGGGGTGCGCGCCCGCTACCTGCACGCCGACATCGACACGCTGGAGCGCATGGCGATCCTGCGCGACCTGCGCCTGGGCGAGTTCGACGTGCTGGTCGGAATCAACCTGCTGCGGGAGGGGTTGGACATCCCAGAGGTGGCGCTCGTGGCCGTGCTGGACGCGGACAAGGAGGGCTTCCTCCGCAACCGCACCTCGCTCATCCAGGTCATGGGGCGCGCCGCGCGCAACCTCGACGGCCGGGTGTTGCTCTACGGCGACAAGGTGACCCCCAGCATGCAGGCCGCGATCGACGAGACCACCCGCCGCCGGGCCGTGCAGATGGCCTGGAACCAGGAGCACGGGATCACGCCGGAGAGCATCCGCAAGGCCATCGAGAGCCCGCTGGCCGAGCTGCTGGACGGCGATCGCGTCGCCGTGCCCAAGGAGAGGGTCACGGCGGACATCCTGCCTGAGCTCTCGGCGGAGCGCCTGCCCGGGACCCTCGAGCGGATGCGCCGCGAGATGAAGGAGGCGGCGAAGCGCCTCGAGTTCGAGCGCGCCGCCGAGCTGCGGGATCACATCCGCGAGCTCGAGCAGTGGGCCGTGGCGCTGGGCGGGGACAGCGACGCAGGCTCGGCGTGAGCGCGCTAAGATGCAGGACAGCGAAGTGCTGAGCAGGGAGGCTCCCATGAGGCGGGTCATCGCGGTGCTGGTGGGTGTGGTCGGGCTCTACGGCCTGTCGGTGGCGGGCGCGGCGGGCAACGATCCGACGAAGCTGCCGCCGGAGATCAGCCGGTCCTCCGGCGTCGAGGGCGGCGTGGTGGTGCTCTGGCCGCGCGTCATCCCGCGCTCCGAGGACCCGCAGACGAAGCAGGACGCCGCCTTCATCCAGTCGCAGCTCCGCGCGGCCGTCGCGCGCGCCCTGCCTGGCGTGCCCGTGGACATCCGCCCCGAGCCCGAGCGCTCCTGTCCGCAGAAGGGCTGCACCGCCGCCTCGGTGGGCGCGGTGATCATGCACAAGGAGAGCGGCTGCGCCGTGGTCGCCACGGTCAGCAAGCCGGGCCCCTCCGAGCAGCGGCTGATCAGCATGGCCGGCGCGATGTCGTTGGCGGCCACCACGGTGCCCTTCCGCGAGCCGCCGGAGAGCTTCGTCACCATCCACGACTTCGATCGTTGCGTGGACCTGGGGCCGAACATGGATCTGCGCATGGCGGCCTTCGAGGCGGCCTTGCGCGAGGCGGTCGGCAAGCCGGCCCCCTCGGACGCCAACGGTCAGCCTGCGCCCACCCGCGTGGTCATCGGCGGGGGCTGAGGCTCGGGCCAGCCCAGCAGCCAGGTGATGTGGGCGGGCAGCGGCGTCGGTCGGAGCTGCCCGATCTCCCAGCGCCAGCCCGGGCTCTGGAGCGGCGCCGTCATCTCGCGCAGCTCGTCCGGGTCGTAGATCTTCAGGCAGCTCACCATCCCGTCCCAGGCGCTGGCGAGGGGCAGGATGGGCAGCGGGAAGGTCAGCGGGATCCACCGCCAGTCGAAGGGGCGGACCAGAGGTAAAATCAGGGGCATGAGCGCCGGGATGCCCAGCATCGCGGTCATCTGCACGGCCTCACGCCCGACCACCTCGTAGACGGCGATGGGCTGGCCCTTCGTCATCGCGTCGCGGAGCAGCGCCTGGGCGACCTGCGGCGGGAGGTGGTGAAAGGCGTTGAACACCAGGCGCAGGCCCGTCAGGTCCGTCGGCACGGCGGTCGCGTCTACCGGCTCGGCCCGGTACTGGAGCGCGCCTCCCGAGCGCAGGCGGAGCGCCTCGAAGGCGGGCAGGTTGGGGTAGAGGTCGGTGAGCGTGATCTCCACCGCCGTCCCCTGCCGTCGCAGAGCCGCCGCGAGCTCCACCGTCGGCCCGCCCCCGCCCGAGCAGAGATCGACGATGCGGGTGACCCCGAGCTCGCGCACCCGCGGCGCGAGGTGATCGGCGATGAAGCGCGAGACCCCGACCAGCTCGAAGCCTCTGCGCAGCGCGCCGGTCATGGCGTCTCGACAGAAGCGCGGAAACCAGGGCTGGTCCTCGATCTCGGGTAGAGAAAGGCGCTTCATGTCGATAACTTAACGTGTTCGTGGGTCTGTGTTCGTGAGTCTGTGTTCGTGAGGTTGTTGGCTACCCACACTTCGGGCAGCGCTCGGCGAGCGCGGGCGGGCGCTGATCGCTGGGCAGGCGCTCGTAGGCCTCGGCGTAGGCGAGTCGCGCGCCCTTCTTGTCCTTGAGCAGCCAGCGGGCGTCGGCCAGGGCCAGCCAGGCCTGGGCGCGCGCCGGGTCGCGGGCGACCACGAACTCCAGCCGCTGCACGGCGCCCTCGGCGTCCTCGCGCTCCAGGTGGAGGATCCCCGCCAGCTCGAGCACGTCGAGGCGTTGGGGCTCGGGCCAGAGCTGGTCCAGGCCCAGCCCCAGCGCCGCCTCCGCGGGGCCCAGCATCATCTCGGCGTCGCCGTTGGCGTGCGACGCGTGCAGCTCGCGGGCCTTCGCCAGGCTGAGGCGGGCGACCTCGACCTGGGCCGCGGTGACGCCGTAGACCTCCTGCGAGAGGCCGCGGAGGGCCTGATGGGCGTCGATGGGCCGACCCTCCTTGATCGCGATGCGGGCGATCCACACCCACAGACCGGCCACGTCCTCGTCGGCGCGGTCCAGCGGCCTCAGCGCGAGCTGGGCGGCGCTGACGTCCCCGGCCTCGAGCGCGCGGCGGGCCGCCCAGAACGCTTTGGCCTCCGGCGTGCGGCGGGGGGCCTCGACGGCGATCACGCTTGAAAAGTCGAGGTCAAAATTCATGACGCTGAGGTTGGCGCCCCCCTGGATGGTCTCGATGTGCATGTTCTGGCCGGCGCAACGGATGGTCGTGCCCAGGCGCGGCAGCGGGCCACCCAGCCCCGTGACGTAGAGCACGTCCCCGCTCTCCAGGAGCCAGAGGTGTCCAGGATCATCCCAGGCGACGATGGCCTCCGGCAGGCCGTTCAGCGGGCAGGGGATGCTCGGCGTGCCCGAAGGCGGAACGTCCGGAGGCGGGGGCCGGGGCACGACCTTGGGGGCGACCTTCACGGTCGTCTTCTTCTTCGGCGGGCTCGCTTCGGCGTCCGCCGTGAGTCCGAAGAGCAGGCTGATCAGGGCCACCCAGCGCATGGGCACACGCCTCCAGCTTCGCATGGTAGCAGAGGCGACGCGCGGCGGGGAGAGGGCGTAGACGACGACGGTCCGCGCGTCTATGTTCTCAGTCCGGGTGGGGGATAAACCGTGAAAACAAAACGATACAGCGTCGTTTCGGCGATGTTGCTGGCTGGGCTCGCGCTCGCGGCATGCGATGACACGCTCTTCGGCGTCCCCAAGGACGGCGCCCCAGGCGAGGGCGAGGGCGAAGGCGAAGGGGAGGGCGAGGGCTACTGCGCCGTCCAGTCCATCCTCGCCGCCGCCTGCGTGAGCTGCCACAGCGCCGCGGGCGCGTCTGGCGGCCTGGACCTGGAGACGGACGCCTGGAGCGCGCTCATCGACGCGCCCAGCACGCTCTACACGGGCCGCACCCTGGTCGTCGCCGGCGATCCCGACGCCTCCTTCCTGCTGGCCAAGGTCTCGGACACGCAGAGCTCGGACGAGGGCAGCGCCATGCCGCCGCCCGGCGGCCTCGACGCCGATCGCGTCGCCACGCTCCGCCTGTGGATTGAGGCCGGCGCCACCTCCGAGTGCACCGACCCCGACACGGGCGTGATCCCGGAGAGCTACCACCCCGAGGGCTGGGAGGCCCCGACCGCGCACGGCATGGCCGCCAAGCTGCAGGAGGACGCCTGCACCTCCTGTCACGGCGAGACGCTGGAGGGCGGGACGGTCGGGGTCTCCTGTGATGGCTGCCACGAGGCGGAGTGGCGGACGACCTGCACCTTCTGCCACGGCGGGGAGGAGAACAGCACCGGCGCGCCCCCGGAGACGATCACGGACGACACGTCCGAGGCCGATCTCGCGTTCTCGGCGCACACCGCCCACGTCACGACCAGCCTGCACGCGGCCTACGACTGTGTGCAATGTCACACGACCCCAACGGACGTCCTCTCGACAGGACACCTCTTCGTCGGCGACACCACCCCCGCCGTCGCCGAGGTGGACTTCGACGGCGGGCTCTCCGACGCCGGGCGCTGGAACGAGGCCGGCACCTGCTCGAACCTCTACTGCCACGGCAACGGCCGCGGGGACAACGGCACCGCCACCACTGGCGGCGACGAGACCTCCTGCGGCGCCTGTCACGCCGGCCTCTCCAGCGGCGAGGACGCCTGGGACACGATGAGCGAGCCGCACAAGGACCACCTGGAGGAGGGCCTGAGCTGCAGCGAGTGCCACGCCGACACGACCAGCGACGGGCGCTCCATCCTCGATCCCAGCCTGCATGTGAACGGCACGAAGGACATCGTCTTCTCGGGCAGCATGACCCGCTCGGGCGGAGCGTGCACGGGGACCTGCCACGGCGAGTACCACGGCGGCGAGGACTGGGACTGATCACGGGCGGGTGGGTTATAGGAACAGATGCCCGTGCTCGTCCTCGCTGATCGTGAGCTGGATCTGGAGCGAGGGGTGGTCCGCGCTGGCGAACAGATCATCCCGCTGACGGCGCTCGAGCTGCGCTTCCTCACCACCCTGGTCGCCCGCGAGGGGCGTCCGCTCTCCGCCGAGGAGGCGCTGCGCACGGTCTGGGGATATCGTGTGGGGGTGGAGAGCCGCGCCGTCGCGCTCCTGGTCTCGCGTCTGCGCAAGAAGCTGGAGATTGACCCCGAGGATCCGCGCGTCCTGGTCTCCGTCTATGGTCAGGGATATCGCCTGGAGGTGGATGACCGGGCGCGGGAGATCGCCGCCCTGGTCGCGCGGCTCAGCGCGCTGGATCGCGCCGCCAACGGCCCCGAGCCCGCCGCCGCCATCGACGAGCTCGGCGGGCTGGTCCCCACGATCCTCCGCGCCATCCCCCACGCGACCCCCGAGCAGGAGGCGCGCCTTCAGATCGGGCTGGCCACCTGGCAGCAGTACCAGGGGCCCGGGGGCTCGCCGGCGCGCCTGCTCGAGCTGGCCGAGACCCTCACCGACCCCGAGCTCGCCTTGGAGTGCCGGGCCGTGGCGGTGCGCCTCGGCGGGAAGACGGGCCTGCCCGAGATCATCGCCCAGGCCGCGCTGGTCTCGCTGGACCAGCCGACGGTGCGCCTTCAACGCCTGGCTTTGGAGCTGCACATCTCCTCGGCCCGCCGCCGCGAGGTGGACGAGTCGGTCTGGACGGAGCTGCTCGAGCGTGCCCGGCGCCTGGGCGATCGGCTCCAGGAGGCCTTCGTGCTGGACGCGCGGGGCAGCTGGCTGGCCCGGCGCGCGCCCTCGGAGGAGGCCATCCGCTGTTTCTACGAGGCCATCCGTCTGGCCGGCGCGGATCGGTTCGCCGCGCCCATCCGCAACAACCTCGCCGTGGCATGCAATCGAATGGGCCGCTTCGAGGAGGCGCTGGAGCAGGGCCAACGCGCCGCCGCCAGCTTCGAGCGCCACCACCTCCCGGGTCGTGCCGCGTTCTGCTGGTGCAATGTCGCCAACCACCAGATCGGGCTCGGTCGTCTGGAGGAGGCGGCCGTCGCGCTGGAGCGGGCCTTCTCCCTCGCCCGGTTGGCCGGGGACGAGGTCGGGCCCGCGCTCGGACACCTGATCCGCCTGCGCCTGGCGGTGTTCAGCGCCGATCCCCGCGAGGTCGCGCGGCTCGCCGACGAGACCCGCTTCGCCGCGTCGCGGCAGGGACATGCGTCGGTCGCGGTCTTCGGCGAGCTCTATCGGGCCTGGGCGCGGGCCATGCTCGGAGAGCGGGAGGTGGTGCCCCTCCTCGACGGCGTCGCGGCGCAGCTCGCCACGGTGGACGAGGGCGCCGCGGTCGTCTTCGCGCGACGCTGGGCCGCGATCCTCACGGATCCGGCCGCGCCACACCCGTCGGAGCTCCCCGTCACAGCGCGCTACCGGGCCGAGCGCGCCGCGACGGAGCGGCTCGAGGCTCAGTTCTCGACCGCCCCGCCGTCGCAGGGCGAGGCGCGACCCGCGCCGAGCTGATCGCCGGTCGGACAGAACGCGCCCGGCACGAAGCCTTGAAGCGCGCTCCCCGCGGCGGGAAGGTACACGCCGCTACCCCCCGTGACGTCCAGCGGGGCCTGCAGATTGGATGGATGGGTGCTCTTGCACGTCCCGTCGACCGAGACCGTCCCCTGCACGGTCCCCGCGACCGCGAAGCAGTCATCGTTGCCGTTGTCCACGCCCGTCTCACCGAAGGCCATCCCCTTCGCGGCCAGGAACTGAGACTCGGAGTGGAGCTGATCCGAGGTCGTCGCCAGGTTGTCGGCCACCGTGAGGAAGACGAGCTCCTGGTTTCCGATGCCGTCCATCCACAGGCCGCCGCCCTCTTCGGCGAGATTCTCGCTGATGGTGCTGTTGGCGATGCCGAGCGCCGCGTTGCAGTCGTAGTGGACCCCGCCTCCCGCCAGACCGGCATCGTTCTCGAAGACGCGCGAGCGGGTGATGACCAGGCCGCCCTCGTCGACCGAGACGCCGCCACCGTTGCCTGAGGCCGTGTTCGCGTTGATCGCGCTGGTGGTGATGGCGACGCCGCTGGTCTCGTCGATGTCCGTCGAGTCCGCCGCGGCGAAGAGCCCGCCACCGCTCCCCTCGGCCTTGTTCTCCAGCACGTCGGAGAAGCCCATGGTCAGCAGCATCTCGAAGACGAGGATCCCGCCGCCGTCGCCGAGCGCCGTGTTGCCCTCAATGGTGCTGCCCGAGATGACCACGTTCTTTCGGAGGTCGTTGCGCACCGCGGCGATCCCGCCGCCGCTGTCCAGCGCGTCGTTTCCATGGATGAAGCTGTCGGCCACCAGCAGGGCGCCATGTGTGCCGATCCCTCCGCCATTGATGGCGGTGTTGTCTGTGATCTCGACGTCGTGCAGCGCTACGACGGCGCCCTCCTCGACCTTCAGACCGCCGCCGAAATTGGCGACCCCGCCGGTGATGGTCAGGTCGTGAAGAACGACGTTGCCGAGCTGGACCGTGACCACCGAGCCTGGGCTGGCGGGCGACAACGTGAAGCCGTCGCCGTCGATGACGGTGTCGCCGGAGATCGACACGTTCTCCGTGATGTCGCTCAGCAGGAGGATGGGGAGGTTCGGTGGGGTGCAGCCCAGCGCGGCGGTGATCGTCGTGAAATTGCCCACGCCAGGGGTCGGGTGAACCGTGCAGACGGCGTAGGCAGAGGCGGGCAGCAGGGTGAACAGAACACAGACGAGGCTTCGCATGAGGTTCTCCAGAGGACGAAACACAAGGGTGATGAGCGAATTGTTATATCATCTAGTTTTCGACCGCCCCGCCGTCGCAGGGCGAGGCGCGACCCGCGCCGAGCTGATCGCCGGTCGGACAGAACGCGCCCGGCACGAAGCCTTGAAGCGCGCTCCCCGCGGTGGGCAGGTAGAGGCCGCTGGCGCCGCCGACGCTCAGCCCCGAGATCTGGTTGGAGACGTGGCCGGTCACGCAGGTCCCGTCGCGTGAGGTGGTGCCGAACACCGAGCCGCCGGTCACCACGCAGTCGTCGCTCGCGTTGGCCATCCCCGTCTCGCCGAGCGCGCTCCCCGTCATGGTCAACGCGATGGCCGTCGAGAAGATCTGGTCGCCGTCGGGCGCCGTGTTGTCCACGATGGTGAGGAATTCCAGGGTCTGAGCGCCGTCGCCGTCCAGCCAGAGCCCGCCGCCCTCGTTCAACGCATCGTTCGCGCTGACCGTGCTGTTGATGATCGCCAGCAGCTCGTCGCCCTCGAAGACCAGCCCGCCTCCCCGGTCGCCCGCCACGTTGTCGTAGACGCGCCCTCGGTTGATGGAGACCAACCCCTTGGCGATGTAGAATGCGCCGCCGTCCACCGACGCCGCGTTGTTGTCGAAAGAGGAGCTGAGCGTGGTGAGGATGGCTCTCGTCGCGGGGGTGCTGGTGATCGTCTCCAGATAGAGGCCGCCGCCGTTGTCCGCCTCGTTCAGGCTCACCTTCGTGTTGGTGACCAGCACCAGGGCCTCCCGAAAGAAGGCGCCGCCGCCGTTGTTTGCGGCCTCGTTGTCCTCGATGAGCGTGTCCGCCAGGGTCACGTTGGGGCGCGCGCCGCTCCGCCGGGCGGCGATCCCGCCGCCGCTGTTCGTGGCGGTGTTGAGGTGGACGGAGCCGCCCATGATCGAGAGGTCGCCCTCGGTGCCCACGCCGCCGCCGAAGGGGGCCCGGTTGTCCGTGATCTCCACGTTGGACAGCGTGATCGAGGTGCCCGCGAGGGCGCGCAGCCCGCCGCCGAAGTCCGTGCTCACCCCGCCCGTCACGGTCAGGGCCGTGATGTCCACGACGCCCGCGGTGACCTCGATCACCGAGTCCGCGCCCGTGCCGGTCAGCGTCATCCCGTTCCCGTCGATGCTCGTGTTCGCGGCGATGTCGACG
>CAZKWG010000257.1:0-9731 GCA_964556105.1 uncultured Enterobacterales bacterium
CCGATGCTGCTGGTGCTGGACAACCTCGAGCAGGCGGCCGACGCGGCGCGGGAGTTGCTGGACGCCTGGGCGGAGGTGGCGCCCGAGCTGCGCGTGCTCAGCACCAGCCGCGTGTCGCTGCGCTGCGCCGGGGAGCAGGTCGTCCCCGTGGGGCCGCTGGCGATGCCGGGCCCCAGTCCGACCAGCGAGGAGGTGGCGGAGTCCCCCTCGGTTCGCCTCTTCCTGGAGGCCGCCCGCCGCTCGCGACCCGACCTGAAGACGGACGCTGCCGCCCTCGAGCTCGTGCTGGCGCTGGTGCAACGCCTGGAGGGCATCCCTCTCTGCCTGCAGCTCGCGGCGGCCCGGGTGCGGGCGCTCTCGCTCGCGGACCTGCTCGCCAGGCTGGAACAGCGACCCCTGGACCTGCTGGCGCGCGCCGATCCGGAGACGGAGCGCCAGCGCACCATCCGCTCGACCATCGCCTGGTCCCTGGACCTGCTGCCCGCCTGGGGGGCCGACTGCTGGGCCGCGCTCTCGGTCCTGCGGGCGCCCTTCACCCTCGAGCGCGCCGAGTCCGTGCTCGACCCAGCCCTCTTCCGCGGTGCGCCCTGGGTGCCCGAGGTGCTGGAGACCCTGGTCGACCACAGCCTGCTGCAGCTGCTGCCCGTCGAGACCGAGGGCGAGCCGGCCTGTTATGCCTGGATACAGTGCCTTCGCTCGGTCGCGGAGGAGCGGGCCGCGGCGCTGCCGCAGCGGGAGATCCTGCTGCGCCGCCACGCGCGGAGCTTCGCCGAGAGCTGGGACAACGCGGTGGTGGCGAGGCTGCCCCGGATCTCGGAGGCCGCGCGGCGCGCCGCGCTTAGGCGCGACCGGCCCGACGTCGTCGCCGCCATCCGCTGGGCCCTGGAGACGGCGGATCAGGAGATCCTGGAGGCCCTGCTGGGCGCGCTGCTCCACCTGGGCCAGACCGTGGGGCCGCCCGAGCCCTTCTCCAGGATGGCCGAGCAGATCGCGGATCTGCCGCGGGCCGCCCCCTCGCTGGCCCTGCTCGGCGCCGCGCATGCCATGAGGCTCGCCTACGAGGTCGGCCGGGTGGGGGAGCAGCGCCCCCTGCTGGAGCGGACGCTGGAGCAGCACGACCGCGACGCCAGCCCGCTCGCGCGCTTCGAGGCCAGGAGGAGCCTGTACGCGCTGGCCCTGGTCGAGGGGCGCTCGGACCAGATGCGGGCGCTGGCGGATGAGCTCGTGCTGAGGCTCGGTCCCGCGGCCGGACCCGAGGCCGAGCTCGCCGCGTTGCAGGTCCGCGGGAACGCGCGCTTCGGGGCGGGAGACCAGGAGGGTGGGGAGGAGGACCTGCGGCGGAGCCTGCAGCTGGCCCGCCGGCTCGGCAACGACCGCCTGCAGGGGGTGGCGCAGCACATGCTGGCGATCCTCTACCAGGATCGGGGCAGGACCGATCTGGCGCGCCCGCTGCTGGTCGAGGCAGTCGAGATCGCGCGCCGGAACGAGGACGAGGACCGCCTGCCGCTGGCGCTGAACGCGCTCGGCTGGCTGGATCTCGAGGACGGCCGGGTGCACGCGGCGCGCGCGGGCCTGGAGGCGGCGCGCGCGGCCCTCACGCGGCGCGGCATGCTGGGGCGCCTGCCCGGCACCCTCATCAACCTGGGCGCGGCCCTGGCGACGCTGGGCGAGAACCGGGAGGCGGCCGAGCTCCTGCGGGGGCTCGTGGTCTCGCGGGTGAGCCTGGCGACGGTCTCGGCGGCTGCTCGCGCCATGCTGGGCGGCCTGCTGCGCGGCCTGGGCCAGGACGTCGAGGCGCAGCTCGAGCTCGAGGCGGCGCTGCAGCAGGGGCGCGCAGCCGGCGCGCCCTACGCCCAGATCCTCGCGTTGCTGGACCTCAGCCAGCTGCACATCCGCGTGGACACCGTCCGCAGCATCGGCCACGCCGAAGAGGCCGCGGCGATCGCCGCGGGGCTGCACTCCCCACCCTACCTGCACCGCGCGCAGGCTGCCCTGGCCGAGGCGTTGGCGGCCGCGGGGCGCCGAGAGGAGGCGCAGCGGGCCCTCGACGCCGTGCCCGACGGCGCGCGGTCCGCGCTCCCCGCGCTCCCCCGCCTGGAGGCGACCCTGCTGGTCGCGCGCGCTCGCTGGAGGCTGGGGGACGACGCGGGGCTGCAGGCCGCCCGGCGGGAGGCGGAGGCGCTGATCGCGCCCATGGACCTGCTGCCGAGCGCCGTGCTGCGCCGCGCGCACGAGGCGCTCGGCGCGGGCCCGGGCTTCATCGCAGGCGAGCCGCCCCACCCAATCTATTGATATATCGTTCAACGCGGCGATGCAGCTCTGCCCGCCCCCGGGGCGAACCCCAGGGGCGGCGGAGCTGCTGGACTACCAGGAGACCTCGTAGTAACCGTCCGCCGTCACCGCGTCGCCGCCGAGCACCGAGGACCAGTAGCCCGAGGCGTACCCACCGAAGCCACCCGAGATCGCGGCGTAGGAGGCGTTCGCCGTGCCCGAGTTGCCCGCCGAGACCACCGAGTAGGCGCCCGACGCGGTGTTGCTCATGCCGCCGCCGGTGACCGCGCCCAGGGCGCTGGCCCGGTTGCCCTGTCCGCCGACGGCGGCGGCGTAGGTGGAGGTGCTGTAGTTGGTCGAGCCCCCCAGGACCGTGGAGTAGCGGCCCGAGGCGATGTTGGCGTTGCCGCCGGTCACCACCGTGTAGTACTCGTCGGTCGTGTTGCTGTGGCCGCCGACGACGACCGAGGAGGCCCCGCCGACATAGGCGTCCACGCCGCCCACGGAGACGTTGTAGGGGCCCCAGACGGTGTTGCTGGTGCCGCCCACGGACACGCTGTAGGCGCTGGTCGTCACCTGGTTGTCCAGACCGCCGACCGAGGCACAGTCGGTGCAGTCCACCTCATTGGCGCCGCCGCCCAGCACCGCCGAGCGCAGGCCGGAGGCCGTGTTGCCGTCACCGCCCGCGATCGAGCTGTCGATGCCCGAGGCGATCCCACCGAGCCCGCCCACGATGGCCGCGCGGCCCCCGCTCGCCTCGTTGAGGTAGCCCGTGCCCACGAAGGCCGCGCTGCCCGAGGCGACGTTGGTGTTGCCGGTGCCGACCAGGGCGTAGTCGGCCGCGGCCCGGTTGTCCCAGCCGCTCAGCACCGCGCTGTACCAGCCCTCGGCCGAGGGCGAGTAGCCGGTCAGGACGGCGGCGTAGGCGCCCGAGGCCTCGGCGGAGTTGCCGGACAGCACCGCGCCGTAGGCGCCGGTGGCCGTGTTGTAGTTGCCCGTGACCACGGCGGCGTAGGGTCCGGATACACCGTTGAAAGCCCCGCCCACGAGACCGGCGTAGCTGGAGTAGTCGTTGCAGACGCCCATGATCAGGTTGTGCGAGCCGGTCTTGTCCGAGCCGAACCCACCACAGCCCGGGACCGTCTCATCCTCGTCGTAGCCGATGATCAGGTTGCCGAGCCCCGTGAGGCTGCCCTCGTCCCAGGTCGAGCCGCTGCCGCTCTGGATGTAGACGTTGGTGCCCGAGAAGACGACGTCTCCGTCCTCGTTTACGTGCACAAAGGCCATCAGTTCGCTGATCTGGCCCAGGTCGAGCGACTCGATGGCGAGGTTGGTCTCCTCCAGCAAGTCCGATATCGCGTCCAGGCTGGCCTGCAGGTCGTAGACGGTCGACTCGACCGCGGTCAGCCGGGTGTCGAGGAGGTCCCAGTTCAGGCTGACCGTGGTCGACAGCGACGAGATCGCGTAGGTGTTCAGGTTGACGTCGTTCTGCAAGGAGGCGACCCGGTCGTCCACCGAGGTGCTCAGCCAGCTCAGCGTGTCCGCCAACCCCTCGGCGTAGTTCTGCACGCTGAAGATGTTGATCTCCGCCTCGTCCAGCCGGCTGCCGTAGCTGTCCAGCAGGACCTCGTGGTCGTCCACGGTTCCGAAGAGGGTGTCCAGGTCGGCGTCCAGGGTGCTGAGCGTGGTCAGCGCGGTGGACAGCGTGCTGGAGGCGATCCCGCCCAGCCAGGAGTCGCTGGCGGTGCTGCCCGTCACCGAGGAGCCGCCGAAGACCGAGGCCGACTCGGCGCTGGCGGTGTTGGTGTTGCCGCTGACCGCGACAGCGTACTTGCCGCTGACGGTGTTGGTGCGGCCGCCCGCCGCCAGGGCCAGCTGGCCGCTGGCCTTGTTGCTGGTGCCGCCGACCACGGTGCTGGTGTTGCCGCTGGCGGTGTTCTGCTTGCCGCCTACCACGGCGCCGTAGGTGCCGGTCACCTTGCCGCCCGTGCCGCCGGCCACCACCGCGTAGCTGGCCTTGACGCTGTTGTTGTAGCCGGCGACCAGGCCGTTGGTGCTGGTGTAGTCGTTCAGGTCGCCGACCACCAGGTTGTGTGAGCCCGTCCGGCTCTCGCCACCATCGGAGCCGTTGTAGCCCACGATCAGGTTGCCGAGCCCGTTGGCCGTCGTCGAGCTGCCCGAGCCGTTGACCACGCTGACGTTGCAGCCCGAGATCACCAGCGAGGTGCCGTCCACCGTCAGCGAGCAGCCGTCGCTGTTGCTGTAGATGGTGTCAGCGGCCAGGGAGGTCGGGGCCAGGAGCAGGGCGAGGAAAGACATGGAGCCTCCAACGCCACGAAGCGGGCGCGGCTAAAGGTTGTCGAGCACAGGGACAGGCTATCCGACGGGGCTGTGGGTGAAGTTCACAGGTCGTTCACAGCTTGGGGGAGGGCGCGGTCATCATCGGGCTTGATCGTGCTAGCTAACATAGTTTATCTCCATGTTCGCCTCCCTGGCTGACACCTCGCATGCCTCTCGGGAGGTGTCCACGAGGTCGGGGCAACGCCATGCCCGGCCCCTCCTGAGCGGCTATCAGCCTCGCCAGCAGACACAACGTTGGCAGGTCGGATTCGAGTCGACCTTCAGCTCGCGGCGCGCCTCTCGACTCCGTCGAATCGCCTCGGCCAGCCCGTCCCTTGTGTTCACCTCTGTCTCCAGGAAGAAGCAGTGGCTCCACCGCCCGTCCGGCAAGACCAGCCCGGCGGTCCAGGGCGCGAGGCAGCGCGGCGCCTCCGGCTGACCATGGATCAGCGTCTCTACGCGATCGAGTGAGGCGTGACGGCCCAGCGCGAGGCCGTTGGAGATCAGCGACACCGGCATCAGCGCGCCGAGCGCGGGCAGCAGGCTGGAGATGTCCGGATGCAGGAGCGGCTCGCCGCCGGTCACCATGATCTCCCGGAAGTGGCCTGAAGCGCGGAGCCGAGGAGCCGACGACGGAGCATGTCGTCAACCTACCTGGGGACCGAGAGGTGAGGTAGACTGGCGACAGCGATGTCGCTCAGCCGGTGGAGCGCGATGACCCAGCCCCTGAGTTTCCTGCCGACCGCTCCCGCCACGCTGCTCGGGCCGCTGGCGGCCGTGTTCGCGAGGCTGGGGCTGCCCGCGCCTGCCCAGGTGCAGGCCCTGCGCCGACCGGGCGCCCTCGGGAGCTACCTCGTCACCAGCGCCTCCGGGCACAGGCTCCGGCTGACGACGGTGCTCATGGATCTGAGCGGCTCGGGCGTCAACGGCGCGCTGATCGCCGCCCGCCGGCTGGAGGGAGACGACGCGCTCCCGGTCGCCGGACCCGCGATCGCGCTGCCCCCAGACGCGCTCGGCTGCCCCGCCCTGCTGCACGGGATGCCCGCCGGGCGCCCCGCCGACGCGGCCCAGGACCCCGCGCGCGCGCTTCGAGCCCTGGGCCGCGTCCTCGACCGCCTCCGCCAGCGCCCGCAGCCGGACGAGGGCGTCGCCGCCAGCTCCCACCGCTTCTACCCCTCCCACGACACCTGGGGCGCGCAGTGGCTGGCCCTGGCGCGGCGCTGGGCGGAGCTGGCGCGGCGCGGCGGCGCGGCCCTCCAGCCGATGACCGAGCTCCTGCTCTCGGAGATCGACCCCGCCGTCCTGAGCTTGGACGAGGCCCCCGTCCTGGTGCCCGGCGGGCTCGCGCCCGGCGCCCTCTGGCTGGACGACGACGGCGAGATCCTGGCGGTGGACGGGTGGATCCCGGCCTGGTGTGGCGATCCCTGGTCGGCCTGGGCCCCGCTGCTCCACCTCTCGGCGGGCGCGCTCGCCGCCCTCCGCGACGCGCATGCCGTCCCGCCCGATCTGTTGGCTCAGGCGGATAGGCTGGGCGCCTACGCAGCCGGGCACATTCTTTGCATGCTGGCCGAGGCGGCGGTGGCCCCCGGACCCCACGAGCGCATCGCGGGCCTCCAGCGCGCGATCGCCGCCTTCGAGGTCCGGTCGAGCCTGCGGGCGCGGCTCGAGGCGGCGAACCGTGGGGCGGGTGAGCTCGCGCAGCCAGGGACCGAGCGGACGCTCGCGCTGGCGGCGCTGGATCGGCTGGCGCGCGAGCCCGCGCCCACCGACCCGGGGAGCTGGCTGGCGGTGGCCGGCAACGTGCTCCTGGCGCATCATGTCGGCGCCAGCCCGGAGCTCATCGGCTGGCGGGAGGTCGCCCGCCTCTCCGTCGCGCGGATGGAGCCGGGGCTGGGCCCCGCCGTCGCCCCGGCGCGAGCCCCCACAGAGGCGCCCGCCGACACGCCCCAGGGCTGGATCCTGCGCTGGATCGCCGCTGAGCTGCGGGCGGCGGCGGGCGGTCAGGCCCCCGAGGTCCTCGACGCCGTCGTCGCCAGCCTCTCCCGCCGCGCATCCCCGGCGGAGGGCGCCTCGCTCGCCGCGCGCCGCCTGCTGGAGGCCACGCTCGGGCTGGCCGCCGTCGCCTGCCTCGAGGGCGGAGATCGCGACGCGATGCGCGCCCGCCTCGTCGCGCAGGCCCGCGCGAGCTGGGACGAGCTGGACTTCGGCGTCCCGGCGCCGGACCTTCGCCCGGCGCGTTATCTTCGTCATTACGCCGACCCCGCCGCGCACGCCGCGCTCGGCTGGCCCGTGGGTCTGCTCCTCTTCGCCTTCGCCCGCGCGGGCCAGCTGCCCCTGCCCGCATCACCGCCCGCCATCCTCCGGGCCCTGGGAGTCGAAGCGTCATGACCCGACTCAGGACCCTGATCCTCACCGCGCTCGCCGCCTGCAAGCCTGCGCCGGCCGAGCTGGCCACCCTGGCCGACGCGAGCGGAGCGACCAGCGCCGACGCGATGACGCTCACCGCCGAGAGCGTCGGAGAGAAGCGTGGGATCGCCGAGCACGTCGCTCGCCACCCCCGCGGCGGAGGCCCCATCCGCTCCGAGATCTGGGTGCTCCCGCTCACCGATCCTGGCCAGCCGCTCGGCGCCGAGGTCAGCGCCTGGGTCACGCACCCGGGCTTCAAGGACGCCGGCGAGAGCCCCGACGCCTGGCGGGCCGAGCTGGCCGCCGGGCTGGACGGGCGGCGCGTGACCTTGAAGGTGGCGGTCCGGCAGGGAGATCGCAATTTCGCCGACAGCGGCTGGGGGCGCGCGATCGCCGACGCTGAGGCGAAACACGGCCTGAAGAGCCGATCTCAGGCCCCTGTGCTGTTTTTTCCGTCGCCGTGACGGATCTTCGCGCAGCTTGCGGTATGCTTGTTCAGTGATCTGCCCGTCGTGATCACCGAATCCGGTGCCCAACGCAGGAGCCCGCCATGAGCAAGACCCAGCAACCGAAGCTGCTCGATGGCTACGTGAGCCGTGATCCGAGCGGCGGCTTCTGCGGCGCCGGCGGCGACATCGGGCTGGACTACACGTCCGGCGGCACGAACGTGCAGGCGGTCAACATCGGCGGCGACTTCGGTTGGGGTGGCGACCGCGGCTTCTATGGCGCCCGAGCCAACGCAACGCTGGCGGGCGCCCAACACGATCCTGCAGCGGCGGGCCAGTCGGGCTTCTGGGGCGGCATCCGCACCTTCGACGCGGGCGGCTCGGCCTACTGGGACCAGCAGGCCGGCATGGGCGAGCTGGGCTACCGCGCGGACCTGATCAGCGGAGAGCTGGGCTATCGCGAGGTCGACGCCACCAGCGGCTCGGACCGCGGGATGCGGATCGGCGGCTCCGTCGGCGTGCCCAGCGGCGGCATCCGCGGCTACAACCAGGACGCCGACGGCGATGGGCGTCGGGAGTACGGGCTGGGGATCTCCCTCCCCATTCCGGGTACGCCTTTCGGCGTCTCGGCGGACTACACCACCGAGACGCCGGTGGGCGATCTCGTCAGCAACCTGATCCCCGGCGGCATGTTCATCAACGAGGGCATGGAGGCGCTGGGCCTCGAGGACTACAGCCCGGCCAGCATGATCCAGAGCGGCGCCGAGAGCGTCTGGGACTGGGGCAGCTCGCTGTTCGACTGAGGGGGGCGCGGCCGTGGTAGCCTGATCCCTGGAGGTGCCCCTGTCGTCCCGTGCCCAGCGTGTGCTCGACTGGAGCCGGAGCCGCGACGGGGACGTGTCCTTCGTTGTGCCGAGCGGACCTCTGGAATACCAGCTCAAGCATCCAGACGGGCAGGTCGAGCTCTCGACCCTGGACTGGGGCGAAGCGCTGCTGACTGACCTCGCGGCGCTCGCTCGCACCCGCTGGGATGGCGTGGCCGCACAGCGGGTGGGCGAGCGGCTGCGCGCCTTCATCGAGACCACCGAGGCGGGGCGCGCGGCGCTGCTCGCGCTGGAGCGTGGTGATCCGCTGATAATTCGGGCCATGGCGGCTGAGCTGCTGGCGCTGCCCTGGGGGCTGTGCCTGCTGGGGAGCACGGGGCGCCGGTTGGCTGATCTCGGGGCGCCGATGTTGTCCCTGGCATGGCCCGGCGTGACGCCGCCGCCCCAGGGTGGGGGAGGGGCAGGCGGCCGGGCGCTGCTGGCGTGGTCGGCCGCGGGCGGCGCCGTGCCTGCCGCAGATCACGTCGAGGCCATGGCGCGGGCGTGGGCCGCCGCGGGCCTGCCCTTCGAGAAGACCCGCGACGTCGTGCCGAACGCCTCGCTGGAGACCCTCACCGAAGCGCTCGACGCGGGCGAGCCTCCCGCGGCGCTCCACCTGCTGGCTCACGGCGGGCGAGCGGGGGAGGTCAGCGGGATCTGGCTGGGTGACGAGCTGGTCAGCCCCGACCGACTCGCGGCCCTGCTGGCGCGGCACGGCTCCACGCTGCGGCTGGTGGTCCTCGCCGTCTGCCGCGGCGCGGACGAGGGCGCGCTCGGCAACCCGCTCGGGAGCCTGGGCCTCGCCCTCCATCGCGCCGGGATCGCTCGCGTGGTGGGCGCGCGCGCGCCGCTGACGGTGGCCGGCTCGGTGACGCTCGCGCGGCGGCTCTACGCCGAATTGCTCGGGGAGCCCTGCGATCTGGACGTCGCGCTGGCGCGAGCCGCCCGCGAGCTCACCGAGGCCGATCGTTACGCCCTCACCCTCTTCGCCGCGCCGGGCACGCCCGCGGACCAGCGACCGGTGGCGCTGCGCCCCTACCGAGGTCTGCTGCCGTTCCAGCCCAGCCATCGCGCCTTCTTCTTTGGCCGGGACGCCGAGATCGAGCAGGTGCGCGAGGCGATCGCCGATCTGCGCGCGTCAGGCGCCCCGCGCCTGCTCTTCGTGACGGGGGCCTCGGGCTCGGGCAAGTCCTCGCTCGTGCTGGCCGGCCTGCTCGGGCGGCTCCACGACGGATCGGTCGAAGACTCGGATGCCCTCGTGCGTCTGAGAGAGGAGGTCACGGCGCTCGCCCGGCGCGTGCCCGACCCCGCCATCGCCGCCGCCGCCACGCACCTTCAGCGCGCGGCTGCGCTCGGCGGCGCGCTGGTGCTGCGGCCCGGCCAGGATCCGGAGCCGGCGCTGTCC
>CAZKWG010000258.1:0-9709 GCA_964556105.1 uncultured Enterobacterales bacterium
CGCCACGGCATGAACGTGGCGGACAACCGCGCCATTCAAGAGGGGCTGGCCAGGCTGGGGCAGCACTTCGGGCTCGCCGCCTTCAAGGTCAACGCCACGGGCAGCTACGACGCCGCGACCGAGGCCGCGGTCAAGGCGTTCCAGGCCCGCGCCTGGCTGCCGGAGACGGGCATCTTCGACCAGGCGACCCTGGACGCGCTCAACGCGTCGCTCTCCGCGGTGGGGCTGGCGACGGTGACGTTGAAGCCCACGCCCGGCGGCGCCGGCTTCGGCGGCAAGGTCGAGCTGCACTTCTACCCGGGTGACGCCGAGCGCAAGGTCTACGTGCTCAAGCAGGGCCGCCTGCTCGACACCTACGGGATGGTGGGCGGCGAGGCCGCCGGGCGCGACGACCCGAAGAACCCGCACGTGGACTACAGCCCCTCGCCGGAGGGACAGTACGACGTGGTCGAGGTCAGCCCACACAGCTCCTTCGCCTGGAACTGGTCCTATGTGCCGTATGGCGCGGCGCTGCGCGAGGTGGGCGGCGAGGTGCAGTACCAGGACGACAAGGGCGTCTGGCGCTACGCCACCGGCCCGAGCGGCGTGTTCAAGGACCGCAACCCGCCGCCGCTGCCGCGCAAGGACTATCTCGGCAAGGACGGGCAGATCATGCCAGAGTGGACGAAGAACGACTTCGGCCACCTGCGCGGCCGGCTGAAGAGCCTGAAGACAGGCGCGCTTCAGGGCCACATGATCCACTCCTCGCCCTTCAACCAGGGCACGGACACCTACTACTCGGACACGGAGAGGCTGCTGGACCCGAAGGAGGCGCTCTCGGTGCTGCACGTCAGCCACGGCTGCGAGCACATCCACCCGCGCGATCTGGATGAGATGGTGGCCCGCGGCTACCTGGCGCCGGGCACGCGCTTCGTCATCCACGGCTACGACGATCGCTACAGCGGCCCGCGGGTCGCCTGAGGTAGACATGATTCGTGATCGCCTCAAGCGTCTGCTCGGCCGCGCCGCTGAGCCTCCCAGGGCCGCGCCGCCCGCGCCGGCTCCCAAGCGTCAGGTCGCCGACCCGCGTCTTCCAGACCCTGAGGAGGAGGACCCCATGCTGGAGATCGAGGGCCGCGACCTCAAAGAGAAGGTCGTCGCCGGCCTGAAGCCCGTCTTCGTGGACATCCGCGAGCCCTACGAGACGGCGGGCGGCTATATCGCCGGCAGCCTGATCATCCCGATGAACACGGTGCCGATGCGCCTGGCCGAGCTGCCGCGCGACACGACGCTGATCATCTACTGCGCCGCGGGCGTGCGCAGCTACGGCGTCGCCCACTGGCTGCGCGAGCAGGGCTACGCCGACACCTGGTCGCTCATCGGCGGCATGCACGCCTGGCTCGAGCAGGGCGGCGAGCTGGCGCGGCCTACCGCGTCCCGGTAGCTGGCTCGGTCGCGGCCTCGGTGACCGCGGGCTTCGCCGGGCCGGTCGCCTCAATCTGTGGCTTGTAGCTCGGGTCCTTGACGGCGAGCTGGCCCTGGCGCGCCAGGTCCACGCTCTGGGCGAGCAGGCGGGCGGCCTCGCCGGGGGCGTGAAAGCCGGTGGAGTTCTCCGCCTCGACGAAGTCCAGCAGGAACTGCGCGCGGCGCTGCATGGCGCGCGGGGTGGCCAGGGCCTCGTCGGTGGCGCCGGCGGCCTTGGCGGCCTTGATGTCGCCGATCAGCGCGATGACGGCGTCCATGGCCCGGTTGCGCATCTCGAAGGTGCGCGCCTGGATGTCCTCGGCCCGCGCGCGCAGCTCGTCCTCGGGGAGCTGGTGGCATGTCTGGCAGGCGTTGTCGATGTTCAGCAGCGGGCTCTGGACGTGGTGATCGCTGATCTTCTGCGCGCCGACCCGGGTGTAGGGCATGTGGCAGTCGGCGCAGGAGACGCCGGAGCGGGCGTGGATGCCCTGGCTCCACATCTCGAACTCGGGGTGCTGGGCCTTCAGCGCCGGCGCGCCGCTCTCGGCATGCGTCCAGTCCTTGAAGCCGACCTCCTCGTAGTAGCTGTAGATCTCGTCGGCCTTCAGGCCGTTGAACCAGGGGTAGGTCAGCCGCTTCTCCGGGCCCTTGAAGTAGTACTCGACGTGGCACTGGCCGCAGACGTAGGAGCGCATCTCCTGGCGGGTGGCCATGGTGTTCACGTCGTAGTCGGAGACGCCCTCGCTCGCCTTGAGCGCGGCGATGCCCTCCAGGAAGCCCGGCCGCGTGACGCGCAGGGCCATGGTCTCCGGGTCGTGGCAGTCGATGCAGGAGACGGGGTGGGTGACCTCCTTGACCGCGTCGGCGTAAGAGAGCTGGTTGAGCTTCTCGAAGCCGGCGATCAGGTCGCCGTTCCCGGCCTTCTTGTAGGGCACGTAGACCGAGGCGTGGCAGTGCAGGCAGGTGCCCGGCTGCTTCACGACGTCCTGGCGCTCGGTGAAGATCTGGTCGTCGAGCATGTAGGCGTGTCCACGCTCCTCGCGGAAGTCCTTGGAGAAGGCGTAGCCCGCCCACATCGTCACCAGGCGCGGGTCCTCGACCAGGCGCGACTGGGCGACCGTCTCGCGGGGATCGTCCTCGGTCGGCGCGCGGGGGGTGGCCTCGCTGCCGCCGAAGCGGGTGCGCGTCTGGTCTACCGTCCGCTTGTAGGCGTCGTACTGGTAGGGGAAGTTCTGCCCCCAGATGGCCGGGTCCTCGGTCTCGTCGGTCAGCTCGACCACGCGGAAGAAGGGGTTCTTCGCTTCGGACTTGCGCTCGCTGATGTTGACCAGCAGGGCGCCGGCCCCGAACGCGGCGACGCCGGAGACCAGCGCGACGGCGACCATCAGGGCGGCGCGGCTCATGCCACGGCGGGAGGTGGAGGCGAGCATGAGGACCTCAGTGCAGGTGTCCGACGGAGTCGTGGCAGCGGACGCAGGAGATGGGCTCCTCGCCGTGGACGCCGTCGATGGCCTCGACCACGGCGGCGTGGCAGCTACGGCAGCGCGCCTCGGTGATGGCCAGGTTGTACTCGGTGATCTGGATGGGCTCGTGGAAGTCCTGCGTGGTGAACGCCACGGAGTGGTGCCAGCCGTTGCGGGCCTTGGTGGCCAGCATCCCCACCTTGCCTTCGGGGGTGTGACAGTCGTTGCAGACGGCGACGTCGTGGTGGCTGGACTTCGCCCAGCCGTCGAGCTGCTCCTGCATGACGTGGCAGTTCGCGCAGGCGTTCGGGTCGTTCGTCATGTAGGCCCAGCCCTCCGCGTAGGCGAAGGTGAGCCCACCGACGCCGACCGCCGCGCCGACGCTCAGGGCGAGGACGAGGCTGACCACGGCGAGGCGCGTGGAGGGGTTGGCAGAGGCGGGCGACACGTTTTTTTGGTATAACGTGTACCTGTTTAAGGCGGCAAGCTTCCGCCCGAGGTCTGCTCGTCAGAGCGCGGACGGGGCGCAGCTCCGCGTCGGGTCCGCGGCCTGCGCCCTGGCCAGGGTCTCGCGCAGGGCCGCCTCCAGCGGGGCCGCCGCCTGCGGGTGCTCCGCGGGGTCGAGCGGATCGAGGGCCGCGGGGTCGAGCGCCCGGTCGTAGAGGGCGGTGACACCCTCCAGGCAATTCCAGTCCAGCTTGTAGCTGGCGTCTGCCGCGCTCAGCACGCTCAGGGCGGCGCTCGTGGCGTCCCCGCTGTACGCGCTGCTGACGACGACCTCCCTGCAAGCGTCCTGCAGCGGCTGCCCGTCGAGCGCCGCTCCCGCCTCCAGCCCGAGGGCGCGCATCAAGGTGGGCCCCAGGTCCACGTTCGAGGAGAGGCAGGTGGCCTCGGCGCCGCTCAGGCTGGGGTGGAAGAAGACCAGCGGGATCTGCACCAGCTCGGGCCGCAGGGTGCCGCCATGGCTGATGGAGGGTCGCAGATCATCGCCGATCGTCTCGCCGTGATCCGAGCTGAGCACCACCAGCGTCCGATCCGCCCGCCCGCTCGCCGCGAGCGCGTCCAGCAGGTCCTCGACCGCGCTGTGCTCCTGGAGGACCAGCTCGTCGTAGACCGCGCGCACGTTCTCCACCAGCGCCTCGCGCTCGGCCTCGTCGCCGGCGGACTCCCAGGCGCTCACGAAGCCGGCGCTCTGCTCCTCCCAGCCGGCGGCCGGGTCGAAGGGCAGGGCGGCGTAGTCGGCCCAGGCGCCGCGGAAGGGCTCCTGCGGACGCCAGGGGACGTGGGTGTCCATCGATTGGATCCAGATGAAGAGAGGCGTCTCGTCGTCCTGGGTCTCCATCCACTCGAGCGCCTGGGCGCTCAGCGCGCCCAGGGTCTGGCTCTCGACATCGGCGATGTCGTCCACCCCGAGGCGCATGTCGAAGCCGGTGGAGAGCAGGGCGTCAACGGGCAGCATGCTGTTGCCGCTGAACATGCCGGTCGTGTAGCCGGCCTCGCCCAGGCGCAGGCCCAGGGTGGCGAGCCCGCGCGCGTCCGAGGGCAGGCCGATGGCGACGCGCCCGTGCACCTCCGGCGTGACGGAGAGCAGGGCGGAGGCGGTGCTGGGCAGGGTCCAGGAGGCGGCGGCGTGGTAGCCGTGGACGATCAGGTGCGGCCGGGCCAGGGCGCCGGGCGTGGTGTCGCGCGTGTGGCCGTACAGGCCCATCCGGTCGGCGCGCAGCGTGTCGGCGTGGATGACGATGACGTCGAGCAGGCCGAGCCCGAGGAGCTCTGCGAGGGCCTCGGGACCGGGCGCCGGGCCGGTGTCGGCGGGCGAGGCGCTGTCCCGCGGGTCTGGGCTCGGCGCGGGCCCCTGCTTCTCGGGGCCCGCGCAGGCGAGCAGGAGGAGCGAGAGGAGCGGGAGGAGCGGACGCACGGCGGATCCTTCACGCGCCGAGCAGCCGCGCCAGCAGACGATGAACGTGATGCAGCCCCGCCTCGTGCTCGGGCACGTAGGCGCCGGTACGAGCGAGACGGCTGCGCAGCCCGCGCGCGACGGCCTCGACCACCGCCTCGTCCTCCATCTCCACCGTGTGCAGGTCGCCGCCCGCGCCCTGGCCGCGCAGCTCGGGCCGCCAGGTGAACGCGAGGTAGCGGATCCGCGTGCGGCTCAGCCCCAGCGGCTGCACGAGGTTCAAGGTCATGCCCCAGGGGTAGGCGTTGACCATGAGGTTCGGGAAGACGAAGAAGTAGAACGCGCCGATGCGCTGCCCGGCCTCGGGGTGGTCCGCGGGCAGATCGAAGGCCTGCTCGCCCTCGCCGACGGTCCCGAGCTGCAGCGTGCCCCAGGGCAGCAGGACGTGGCGGTAGGCGCCCAGGTCCAGGACGCTGTTCAACCCTGGGTGGACAAAGGGCAGGTGCAGGCCCTCGAGGTAGTTGTCACAGTACAACTGCCAGTGGGAATCGACATGGTAGTCGCGGCAGCCCGAGGGGTCGAGCGCGGCCTCGTCCAGGGGCAGGAAGCCCAGCCGGCGCTCCAGGGGGGCGACGACCTCCTCGAAGGGGCAGACCGGATCGACGGCCGCGAAGAGGAGGCGCCGCCAGCGCGCGAAGGGGAGGGGAGGGAGGTGGTCGGTCGCCGCGGGGAAGCCGGCGGCGCCGTCCAGGAAGGGCTGGCCCAGGCAGCGCCCGCCCAGATCGAAGCGGCGGCCGTGGTAGCGGCAGCGCAGGGTGCGGCCGGACTCGGGGGCCAGGAGCACCGTGTGGCCGCGGTGGGTGCAGGCGTTGACCCAGGCGGAGAGCGCGCCGTCATCCCTTCGGGTCAGGGCGACGGGCTCGTCCAGGCTGCCGGGCAGGAGGGTGAGCGGCCAGGCGCGCGCGTCGGCGGCGAGCGCGTCCTCGTGCCCGAGCCACTGCCAGGTGCGGGCGAGCACCCGCTCCTGCAGGGCGGCGAAGACCTCCGGATCGGTGAAGAAGGTGGGCGGCGGCTGCCGCGCCTTCTCCAACTCCGGGTGGATCTCCAGCCGCACGGGGCGCTCAGGACCGGCGGCGGCGGGCCAGGGCGAGGCCGAGCAGGCCGAGGGCCCAGGGGGCGGCGGAGCGCGGGGTGGCGGTGGCGCAGGCGCAGGCGCGCTTCTCGTCGCCCTCGCCGTCGAGCTTCTCGCCGTCGTCCACCACCTCGGGCTCGGGCTCCGGCACGGGGGGCAGCGGCAGGCCGGGCGTCTCGCACCAGGCGCGCGTGCCGTCCTCGCAGCGCTCGATCATCTGCGCCTCGATCCAGCCCCGGTAGGCCATGACGCGGGTGTCCACGCCGCCCTTGCTGTCGCAGTCGGTGCGATCGTAGGCGTGGCTGGTGACGCCGATCACGCGGAGCGTCTCGGTGCTGTCCGTCTCGATCCGGGCGAAGGTGGGGCCGCCGGAGTCGCCGTGGCACTTGCGCACGTCGTCCTCGCTGGGGCCGACCTGGAACTCGGGCTCGCCCACCTCGCCGACGGGCGCCTCGCCCATGTACTTGAGCGCGTAGGTGCCGGGCTCCGGCGCCTCGTAGGCGGACTCGGAGGCCACCTGCTGGCCCCAGCCGACCACCGTGACCATCATGCCCTCGACGAGCTGGTCGGTCTCCTCCTCGGTGGGGATGTAGGCGAACGGCGTGTCCAGGACGGGCTCCTCGAGGAAGAGCAGCGCGATGTCGTAGTTCTCGGCGATGCCCATGCTGAGCTGGTAGAGGTTGAAGTCCTCGTGCTTCACCCAGTCCCAGGCCACGACCCCGTCCTCGGTCCAGTCCGCTTTGCCGCGAGAGGTGCCGTCGAGATCGGTGAGGTCCGCCTGGCGGGTCCACTGGATCTCGTTGATCTCCATCGTCCCGTAGCCGTAGGTGTAGGAGACCTCGTCCAGGCAGTGGGCGGCGAGCAGGACCACGTCGGGCGCGATGAGCGTGGACGAGCAGGTGAACATCCGGACGCTGCCGGAGCCGTAGGAGCCCATGTCGAGGTCGGCGTCCAGGATCATCGCCCCGGCCTGCGGGTAGTCGTCCGCGGTGGCGGGGGCGCCGTTGATGATCGGCGCGGCCTCGGGGCCCGAAGCGCCGGGGGGCAGCGCGCCGGGGGGCAGCGCGCCGGGCTCCAGCAGCCCGTCCAGGGCCTCGGCCAGCGAGCCGGCCTCCTCCGACACGGCGCCGATGGCGGCGTCCTCGTCGTGATCGTGCGCGTAGGCGGCCTCGTGGGCGAGGGCGGCCGGGCTGAGCAGGTGCAGCAGGATGATCATGGAAGCTCCTCCATTCGTGGCCATTGGTACTCACGAATCGGGGCACCCGCAAGCACAAAAGCGCCCTCTGGCTCAGGCTCCGGGCGCCGCCGGGTCGGGCAGCGTCTCGGGTCGGCCGCGCTGCAGCTCGCTGACGCTCAGCCCCTCGCGCCAGGTGGCGATCAGGCCCACCGCGGTCACGGGCAGGAAGCTCACGGCCCAGAAGACGATGGCGAAGCCCTGGGCGGCGGCGGGGGGCTGGCCCCACAGCAACATCGTCTTCTCCATCGCGACGTGGAAGACGCCGATGAAGCCCGGCGCCTGCGGCAGCACGACCGAGAGCGCCACGGCGACGCCGGTGAAGCAGGCCGCGCCGAAGGGCAGGTCCATCCCGAACGCCCGGAAGAGGCACCAGATCGCGCCCGCCAGGCTCACCCAGAGGCCGATGGTCAGCCCGCCGGCCTGCCAGAGCCCGTGGCGGTCGCGGGAGTTGCCCAGCCCGGAGACGAAGCCGTCGAAGAGGTGCAGGAAGCGGTCGGCCACCGGGCGCGGGGCGATGGACACGATGCGGGCGAAGATCGCGCGGGCGGAGGCGGGGCGGGTCGCCAGCGAGAAGAAGACGACCATCGCCGAGAGCGCCGCGAAGCCGGCGATGCCGCCATACAACTTCAGGTTGTAGACCAGCTCGCCCTCGGCGCTGGCCCCGGGCGGCAGCACCAGGACCATCAGCACCAGCACGGAGACCATCCCCAGGATGTCGTAGACGCGCTCCATCACCCAGGTGGCGACCACGGCGGGCAGGGGGTGGCCGGTGCGCCGCGCCGCGACCACCGCCTTCGCCACCTCGCCGGCGCGCAGGGGCAGCAGCGTGTTCATCGCCGCCCCGATGACGGTGGCGGAGAAGAGGTCGCCCACCCGGGCCTGCGTGCCGAGCGGCCGCAGCAGCACCGCCCAGCGCAGCGCGCGGATCAGCGACTCGCCCAGGATGATCGCCGCGGCGGCGAGCACCCAGCCGATCTTCACCCGCGCCATCGTCCCGCTCAGCTCGTCCCAGTTCACGCCGTGCAGGAACCAGGCGACGGCTATCACGCCCACGGCGATCCCGACGAACAGGCGCAGATTCCGACCCACGGGCGCTCCTCTGAAAAGCCCGCGGATTGTACCTGACGCGGGCCGCAGCCGTAGCGCGAAGGGCCGCCTCCGGCTACCTTGGGCCACCTCGTGGGGTGCGCGCATGATCGGGAATTCGGGAGTCGGGGCGGGCTCGGCGGCGGTGGGGAAGCACGGCCGGAACCTGGACGTGGCGGGGCTGGGCAACGCGCTGGTGGACGCGCTGGTGCGCGTGCCGGACGACGCGGTGCTGAGCGAGCTGGGGCTGAACCGCGGCCACATGACGCCGGTCGATCACCAGCGCTGGCACGAGGCCTTTGACCGGGTCCAGAGCTACGGGGTCGAGATCCAGTCGGGTGGATCCTGCGCGAACACGATGGCCACCCTCGGCTACCTGGGAGCGAGCGTCTGCCTCGCCGGTCAGGTGGGCGAGGACCAGATGGGCCACCTCTACGCCAGCCGCATCCACGACGCCTGCGGCGTTCACGCGCTGCGCTTCACCCGCGAGATCGCCACGGGCAAGTGCCTGGCGATCATCAGCGCCAAGGACGCCGAGCGCACGATGCTCACGGACCTCGGCGCGGCGGTCGCGCTGCCGGAGCTGGGTGATTTCACACAGATCATCCGCACGGCCAGCATCCTCCACACCGAGGGCTACCTGCTCCTCGGTGAGCCGATGCGCAGCCGGGCCTTCGAGGCGGTGGCCGTGGCGCGCGAGGCCGGCACGCTGGTCAGCCTGGACGTCTCCGATCCCTTCGTGGTGCGCGCGGTGGGCCAGGCGATGTGGGACGTCATCGCGCAGTCGGACATCGTCTTTCTGAACGCCGAGGAGGCGAGCGCGCTCGTGGACGGCCCGCCGGAGCTGGCGCTGGCCAGGGTGGGCGAGCACGCCCGCACCGTCGTCCTCAAGCTGGGCAGCCGCGGCTCGCTGGTCAAGCACGAGGGGCGGCTCTACCCGGCGCTGGCCTTCCCGACCAACGCCGTGGACACGACCGGCGCGGGCGACGCCTACGCGGCGGGCTTCCTCTACGGCTACCTGCGGGGCTGGGATCCCAGCCGCTCGGCCTCGCTCGCGGCCCGCGTCGCGGCCCTGACCGTGGGCCAGGTGGGCGCCGTCTTCCGCGACCGGGGGACGCTGGGCGCGGTGATCGCGGAGCACACGCCCGCGGTGAGCCCGTGAACCTCCCCGTCGAGATCATCCAGGCGGTGCGCGCCGATCGCTGTGTCCTCTTCCTCGGGTCCAACGCGACGCGCGAGGTCGCGGAGCTGGCGGGAAAGGGTTGGCCGGAGGGCAAGGATCTGGCGCGGATCCTGGGCTGGCAGCGGCCCAAGGTGATGCCCGGCGCGCGGCCCAAGCCGGTGATGCCCAGCGTCAGCGCGGGCGCCGAGGCGCTGGAGAAGGCCCGCGGGCGGGCCGCGCTGCTCTCGCTGCTGCGCGAGCAGGTGGGCGCCGTGGGCCTCAGCCCCGG
>CAZKWG010000259.1:0-5059 GCA_964556105.1 uncultured Enterobacterales bacterium
GCGCAGCGGCGTGCTGCGGTTCTCCTCCGGGTGGGCCAGCACCGCCGCGGTCGCGCCGAAGCCGTAGACGCCCATGGTCAGCGGCAGGCTGAACACGCCGGCCAGGACCAGCGGAAACTCGGGGTCCAACATCTGCTCCGGCCGGTCCAGCAGCCCCAGCGCGAGGACCACCGCGCCGCCGCAGACATAGAAGATCACCCCGGAGAGCCCGAGGCCGACGAGCCCGCGGAGGATGCGGCTCTTCAGCACCGCCCCCAGGGCCATCGCCACCGAGGACGTGCAGGCGCCCGCCACGAAGGCCCCGACCAGCAGCACGGCGCCCGCGGCGAGGTCCACCCCCGGCAGCAGCGCCGCGACGGCGAGAAACGGCAGGAACGCGCTGGCGAAGAGGGCGTTCGAGGTCATCGCCGAGAGCAGCCGACCCGCCGCCAGTCGCCCCGGGCTGAGCCCGGTGAGCAGCACCAGATCCATCGCCCGCCCCTGCCCCTCGCCCGGCGCCGTGAAGAAGACGTAGAAAGGCACAAGCCCGCATATGGAGAAGATGAGCGCAGCGTAGACCACGGCGAAGAGCGCCCCGCCGGTCGCCTCGGAGCCAGAGCTGACCGCCAGCACCGAGGCCATGGCGGCGATGAGCAGCGTGAACAGATAGCCGACGCGGAAGAGGCGGCTGCGCAGGCTCTGGCGCACCTCCTTGATCCAGACGGGGTTGAGCCGCGCGTCGATGCGGTCGATCAGGTTCACGAGAGCCTCCCGTCGGTGAGGTGCAGGAAGGCGTCCTCCAGATCAGCCGTGACTGGAGAGAAGACCACAGGCTGCAACCCACACTGGACAAGATAGGCCAGCAGGCCGGCCGCCGCCTCGTCGCCCCCCTGGAGCTGCAGCACCATGCCGTCGCGCTCCGGCCGCCGTGAGAGGACCGCGGGGTGCTCGGCCAGCGCCCGCTCCAGCGCGTCCTGCGGGGCCAGGGTGCGCACGAAGACCGAGCTGCCGCCGCCGCTGACCTTCTCGACGATCTCCGCGACCGGCCCGAACGCGCGGACCCGCCCCTGCTCGATGATGGCGACTGTGTCGCACAGCTCGCCCAGCTCGGACAGGATGTGCGAGGAGAGCAGCACCGCCTTGCCGAGCCCGGCCAGCGCGCGGACGAGCTCGCGCAGCTCCACCCGGGCGCGAGGGTCCAGGCCGGCCGCCGGCTCGTCGAGGAGCAGCAGGGTGGGATCGTGCAGCAGGGTGCGGGCCAGGAGCAGGCGCTGGGCGTTGCCTTTGGACAGCACCGCGCTCTCTTTGTCGTAGAGCGGCCCGAGCCCGGTGAAGCTGACCACGTCGTCCACCACCTGCCGGCGTCGGGGGCCGTGCAGGCCGACGGCGCGGGCGTGGAAGTCCAGCCAGTCGCGCACGGGCGTATGCGCCTCCATCTCGACGGCGTCCGGCATGAAGCCCAGCTTTCGCCGCGCCTCGCGGGGGTCCTCCAGCACGCTGACCCCGCAGATCGCGACGTCGCCCACGTCGGGCAGGTCCAGGGTGGCGCAGATGCGCAGGGTCGTGGTCTTGCCCGCGCCGTTCGGCCCGATGAAGCCGCAGATCTGGCCGGGCATCACATGAAAGGAGACGTCGTCCACCGCCCGGAGAGGGCCGAAGTGGCGGACGATCCGGCGCACGTCCAGCGCGGGCGTGCCGGGCGCGCTCATGGGACCTCCAGGACGCCGAGGACGGCGGCGTAGCCGGGGCGCTCGATCACGGACAGGCCCAGATCGTCGCGGAAGGGCTGCCCGTCCAGGGTGGCGAGCCAGGCCCCGGGGGGCAGCCCGTCCAGCGTGAGCAGCTCGCCACCGGGGGCGTTCATGGGCAGGGTTAGATCGCCGAGGCTGGTGATCCAGCCGGACGCCTCCGTGAGATCGGCGCGCCGCAGGTTCGCCCCTGCCCCGTCCTGGACCCCCTCCCCGAGCCACCACTGCCCGCTCGCGTCGCGCAGGACCAGCCGCTCGATGGTCGCGCCGAGCTGATTGGTCACCGCCTGCCCGTCCGAGGAGGCCGCGCCCACGACCAGCGCGCGGGCCGTGCTGCGCTCGGAGAGGACGACCAGCTCCACCTGCTGTCGCGCGGGCAGGAAGCGGCTGCCGGCGATCTCCCGCGCCTCCTCCCCCGAATAACGCCAGCTCCCCTCCGCGTAGTGGTCGCGGGGCAGCACCACCGTCCCCGCCGCCGGGCGCAGCCCCTGAGCCTGGGCGCGACCGGCGTAGAGCGCGCGGCCCTCCAGGGTCGTCGCCGTGCGCGAGCGCTGGTCGAGCAGGGTCACCGTCCGCGAAGAGACCTTGACCTCCAGCCCGTCCCGCAGCAACCCCCAGGTCACCAGCAGGAGGGACGAGCCGAGCGCGAGCAGCGGCGTGCTGATCAGCAGCAGCGAGGGGCGGCGGGAGAGGGCGACGCCCGCGAGGTTCACCGGCCCCATCAGCAGGGCCAGCCCGAGCAGCAGGGCCGAGAGCGGCCCCCGCGGCAGGTTCCCCACCCCCGGCATCCTGGCGCTGAGCAGCGGATCGTCGAAGGAGCGCACCGGGTCGGGGATGCGCGCGCGCTGCACCCCCCGCTGCAGCGCGTCCCACACCAGCGGCGCCACCTCGGGCGAGGCCCAGTCGTCCCGCTCCGCGAGCACCAGCGTGCCGAAGCCGAACGCGTAGCGCGTCAGCCCGGGGATCGCCTCGGCCGCGGGCCAGGCGAAGCGCTCCTCCACCCACGGTTGTACCGAACGGGGCACCACGCCCTCGCCAGGGCCCAGCACCAGCACCCCACCCAGGCGCGCCCAGGCCAGCAGCGGCGCCAGCACCTCGTCGGGCGGCGGCCCGGCGCGCATGTCCAGGACGACCATGTCCAGCGAGGTCCAGCTCGCCAGCGCGTCCGGCCCGCGCGGCAGGTCGTCCCAGGTCGCGGCCGACCAGAGCGCGTAGGGCGAGGCGGCCGTGATGTCGTCCAACACACCCAACGCAGGCAGCGTCTGCCCGACCAGCAGTACGTTGTGTTGGACCGGCCCCGCCCAGTTGGGCGCCCCGATGTTCCACAGCTCAATCGTACCGGTCTGGGCGGGATCCCGCACGCTCAACGTATAGGTCGGCATGCCCGGGCCAAAGCCGGGGATGGCGACGTCCAATTGCGCCCGCTCCTTGGGTCCCAGCGTGAGGACGCGCTCCACCCGCCGGGAGCCGCCGCCCATGTCATGGGCCAGGGCGAGGGAGAGCGCTCGCCGCTTCTGCGTGGTGTTCTCGACCGTGATCTGCACGGGCAGCATGCCCTTCTCCACCCAGACGGGCCAGGGGGAGCTGACCGTCACCTCCAGCCCGAGCTGGTTGTCCGTCTGCCGCCGCGCCCCCGGGGAGCGCACCTGGCGCGTGGGGTCGCCGGGCATGGGGACGGTCGGCAGCGCGTCCGGCGGCCAGTCGCTGGCCCCGATGGTGTAGCTCGCGGGGACAGGGACGGCGGGCTCCGGGCGAGGGATCCCCGTGTCCTGGGCGCGCGCGACCCCGGCGGCGAGGGCGCTCAACAGGAGCAGACCCAATAAACGAATCATACTAGTTAGACTCCAGGTCGTTCGCCGAGGCCAGCACCTCCGACGCGATGGCGTGCCCGTCCACGCCCTCCAGCCGGCCGCGGTAGTCCACCACCACACGATGGGCCAGGGCGTGTGGCGCCACCGCCCGCACGTCGTCGAAGCCGACGTGGGGCTTGCCGTCCAGCAGGGCGTGGGCGCGGGCGGCCTCGGCGATGGCGATGGCGGCGCGCGGGCTGGCTCCCCAGCGCACCATGTTCTTGACCAGCTTGGGCGCTCTGGCGCTGTCGGGGTGGGTGGCCTCGACCACGCGGGCGATGAGCTGCGCCACCGGGCGGGGCAGAAAGACCTGCTCCACCGCGGCGAAGAGGCGACCCAGCTCGTCCGGGCTCACGGCGGCGCTGTGCTCGGGCGAGCGACCGGCCCTGCGCTCCAGCAGGATGCGCTCCAGCACCTCCGCCCCCACCCGCCGCACGTCCAGCTTGAAGAGGAAGCGATCGAGCTGCGCCTCGGGCAAGGGCCAGGTGCCCTCCAGCTCGACCGGGTTCTGGGTGGCGAGCACCCAGAACGGCGCCGGCAATGGCCGCGTCTCGCCCAGCACCGTGACGCGGCGCTCCTGCATGGCCTCGAGCAGGGCGGACTGCGTCTTCGGGCTGGCGCGGTTGATCTCGTCGGCCAGGACGATGTTGGCGAAGATGGGCCCGGGGTGGAAGACGAAGGCGCGCTTCGGCCCGTCCGCCGTCTGGACGTCCTCCAGCACATGGCCGCCGGTGATGTCGGCCGGCAGCAGATCGGCGGTGAACTGCACGCGGGCGAAGCGCAGCCCCAGCAGCGCCGCCAGCGCCTTGACCAGCTCGGTCTTGCCGAGGCCGGGCAGGCCGTCCAGCAGGACGTGACCGCGGGCCAGGCAGCCCACCAGGGTCAGCCGGGTCAGCTCGTTCTGGCCGAGCAGGGTCTGGTCGAGCCCGGCCAGCAGGCGGTCACAGACGCTCCGAGCCCAGGCGACCTCGGCGGGCGGGAGCAGAGCGGGCGCGTCGGACATGGGGGGACCTCTGCGGGGGAGACTATTCCGCGTCGACGGCGCCTGGGGCGCGCGTTGAGATCTTTGGCCTCATGGGCGCCTGCGCACGCTCGCCGTAATTCCGCTCATTGCCCGGATACGGATGGGGCGCTCAGGTCCGTGCTCAAGCCCTCGGCTGAAGCTGCGCTGAGCAGGCGCACGTCGAACGAGGCGAAGGTCACAGGGAGGCCGACGTCCGCCGCCCGGAGCGCGGACGCCAGGTGGACCGCGTCATAGCCGCGCAGGCCGTAGCGGCTGGCCAGCTCGCCGGCCGCGAAGACCAGAGGCTCGTCTACGGGGAGGCGCTCCAGGTGCACCCAGCTTTGAATGAACTTCGTAGTGGACCAGACCTCGATTCGAGATGTCCAGATGCTCATCCGCGTCGCCTTCGCGAAGGCAGCACGCATCTCGGCGAAGGTGATCACACCGGTCACGACCGTGGCAGCCCGGGCCACCGCACC
>CAZKWG010000259.1:5069-9674 GCA_964556105.1 uncultured Enterobacterales bacterium
GATCGCGGCCGGGCTCTTGGAGATACAGCTTCACCAGCGCGCTGGTGTCCAGGTATAGGATCACCGGCGGTCCTGAATCACCAGGTCGGACATGAGCACGCCGCCCTTGAGCGTCGGTGCGTCCTCAAACGGGATCCCGAAGGGCTTTCCAGGCTCGGCGGGGAGAGTGCCTGGCGGACGGTTGGCGGCCCAGATTGCGCGGGCGGCCTCCTGGGCAGCGGTCTCCTCCATCGGCGGCTCGATCGGAGTCCTGGGAGCGCTGGTGGCGGGGAGGGCCATTGTGGATCTCCTGTTCGTTCGGAGCCGAGGGGGCAGGTACCCCGTGGTTGAACTCTATCCAGGCCTACAAGCACCGCCAAGGCGTGGTACATGCCCTCGCCCAGGCGACCTCGGCGGGCGGGAGCAGAGCGGGCGCGTCGGACATGGGGGGACCTCTGCGGGAGAGAGTATTCCGCCGACCCGGCCTGCGCCCCCGTCACCGACGCGCCACACGCGCGGGATAGGAGGGCTCTGCGAGGTGCCCCGTGATCGTCCTCCCCCTCCTCCTGGCCTGCGGCGGCGCTCCCTCGGAGCCCAGCAGCCGCCTCCCTCCCCCTGAGAAGAAGGCCGAGGCAGCGGGCAACGCCCTCCGTTTCCAGGCCACCAAGGACACCTCTCGCGCGCCGGTGCTGGCCCGCGCCCGCCGCGGCGACCAGCCCGTCCCCTTCGGCTGGCACGAGCTGCTGCGCGAGGACCAGGCCTATGGCGGCCCGCCCTTCGGCACCATCCTGGACGGTCAGGGAAAGCCGCTCTCCATGGGCGAGGACGACATGACCTGCTCCGGGCCGGACTTCAACGGCCTGATGAGCGCGGCGGGGCGCATCTGGCTGCTCACCCACCTGGAGTGCAGCCCCGCGGGCCTGCAGCGCTCGCTGCTGGAGCGGGTGCCCGACGCCGGCTTCCGCGTGCTGGAGAGCGTGCCGTCCACGATCACGGTTCCGGAGGGGCTGAACAACCTCTGCGCGGGCGACGTCACGCCCTGGAACACGCTGCTCTCCGGCGAAGAGTACGAGACCGACGTGGCGCTGGTGGTAAACGGGCGCGTGCCGAAGCAGGTGCCCGGCAAGGCGGACGGCAGAGATTACGGCGACTGGTCTGACCTCCCCGCCGTCTCCCGCTTCCTGGGCGGCGCGCCCTCGCCCTACCGCTGGGGGTGGATGGTCGAGACCTGGATTCAGGACGGTGAGGGCACGACAGAGAACGTCAAGCGCCACGCCATGGGCCGCTTCTCCCATGAGCTCGGGCTGGTCATGCCCGACCAGCGCACCGTCTACATGACCGACGACAACACCTACGGCCTGCTGGCCATGTTCGTCGCCGACAGCCCGGCCAACCTCTCCGCCGGCACCCTCTACGCCGCCCGCTGGGAGGCGTCGGACAAGGGCCACACGATCCGCTGGATCAGCCTGGGCCACGCCACGGACGAGGAGATCCGCGCCGCCCTGCCCGGGATCCGCTTCGAGGACCTCTACGAGCGCACGATCCCGGAGGTCGGCGCCTGCCCCGAGGGCTTCGTCCCGCACCGCAACCCGCAGAAGGTGGACGAGTGCCTGAAGCCCGTGGCCGGCAAGGAGATCCTAGCCTCTCGCCTGGAGACCCGCCGCGCCGCGGCGCTGGCCGGCGCCACCACCGAGCTGAACAAAGAGGAGGGGCTGGCCCTCGACGCGGAGGGGAGGCGCCTCTTCGTCGCCACGACGCGCATCGGCGACGGGATGCTTGCCGCGGATCCGCCCTTCCCCGGCCGCGACCACCTCGCCCTGGAGAAGAACCCCTGCGGCGTGATCTGGGCCTTGACCCTGGAGGAGGGCGCGACGGACAGCGCCGGGGCACCCATCGACAGCCCCTGGGTCGCGAGCGCCGCCAGCCCCGCGGTGAGCGGCGTGCCCGAGGGCGAGGGAGAGGCCCAGACCTGCGCCGCCTCTTCGATCTCCGAGCCCGACAACCTGGCCTGGATCCCCGGTGATCCGGAGTCGGGCCAGGACGGGGTGCTGCTCATCGCCGAGGACACCGACCGCTCCCCCAACCTGCTCTGGGCCTGGCAGGACGGCGCGCTGCTGCCCATCTTCGCCGGCACCGTGGGCGCGACGGGCAGGACGCAGGAGATCTCCGGCCTCTCCTGGGTCCCGGACGTCGGCGGCGCGAGCTGGATCACGATCAGCATGCAGCACGGCGAGGACCCGGCGACGGTGGGCGTGCTGGGGCCGTTCTGAGCGGGGGGCGCTGGCGCGCGGTCCGGTAACCTCCTGTAATGGTGACGGCGCGCGGCGCGCTCTATGTTGAGAGTGTCCCGGGCACAACACAAGCCCGGGCGGCACAGCCCTCCAACGCACGACCTGCGGAGCCCAGATCTCCGTAGAAGGAGCAACCATGTCCACGATCGCCAACGTCACCGTCGGAACCACCATCTCGCTGCAGTCGACCAACTACCCGAAGCGTTATGTCCGCCACGCGAACTTCCTGGGCGAGCTCACCGAGATCACGAGCCCGCTCGACCGTCTCGACGCGTCCTTCGTCGTGCGGCCAGGCCTGGCGGGCGGCGCCTCGGTGTCGCTGGAGTCCGTCAACTACCCGGGCTACTACCTGCGCCACCAGGACTTCCGCCTCAAGCTGGCGAAGCTCGAGACCTCCGACCTGTACAAGCAGGACGCCTCCTTCAAGCCGATTCCGGGCGTCTCGGGCCAGGGGACCAGCCTCGAGTCGGTCAACTACCCGGGCTACTACATCCGCCACTGCTGCTTCCACCTCTACATCGACAACAACCAGCGCGGGAACCGGGACTGTGACAAGAACCCCACCGTCTACCGCGCGGACGTGAGCTTCAACGTCGTGCCGGCCCTCCACCAGTACGTGGACTCACAGGCCTGGTATCGCCTCAAGACCCTGTTCCGCGGCGCGGGCGAGTGCCTCGAGGGCAACCAGGCCACCTCGCCCGTCCATGGCGGCGCCGCCTTCATGGACAAGGTGCAGAACGTCAGCGGACAGCTCTGGAAGTTCGTGCCAGAAGGGCAGTTCTTCCGCCTCAAGACGCAGTTCCGCGGTGACGGCGAGTGCCTCGAGGGCAACCGGGGCGACTCGCCTGTCGAGGGCGGCGCCGCCTTCATGGACAAGGTGCAGAACGTCAGCGGACAGCTCTGGATGTTGGTCCCCGAAGGCGACGGCTTCCGTCTCAAGACCCTGTTCCGCGGTGACGGCGAGTGCCTCGAGGGCAACCAGGCCACCTCGCCCGTCCATGGCGGCGCCGCCTTCATGGACAAGGTGCAGAACGTCAGCGGCCAGATCTGGAAGTTCGAGAAGGTCTGAGGCCCTGAGCCGGGCGGCGAGGGGACGGGCGCGACGCGCACCTGCGCTATGATGCGCGGATGGCGTCGCTCCGCAACCTCGTCACCGGCCTCTCCGTTCAGCTCAGCGCCGACCACACCGTTGGTCGAACGCCGGGAAACCGCATGATCACGGAGGGCGATCTCGTGTCAGCGCACCACGCGCTGATCCGCTGGACCGGCGAGGCCTGGGAGCTGCGCGATCTCGGCAGCCGCAACGGGACCTGGCTGGCGAACAGCCGGCTCGGGCCTGGCGAGGGGCGCGTGTTGGGACCGGGGCTCACGCTGGCCTTCGGAGACCCGAAGACACGCTGGCGCGTGGACGACCTCGCGCCGCCCGTGGCGATGGCCATCGGCGGCAGAGGTCAGATAGAGCGAGCCGAGGACGGGATGCTCCTGCTGCCGGAGGCCAGCGCTCCCGAGCTCTACGTGGCGCAGGACATCAACGGACAGTGGATCGCCGAGGCCACGGACGGCGCACGAGAGCCGGTGAGCGTCGCGGATGGCGACAGCCTGGAGCTTCGCGGCGGCCCATGGCAGCTCTGGCTTCCGATCACGGTGGGCTCGACGGCGACCGCGGAGGATCGCCCCTCTCCGCGGCTGGACGCGCTGGAGCTGTGTCTGCACGTCAGCGCCGACGAGGAGCACGTCGAGCTGCGGCTGATCGGGGGATCAGAGGAGGTGCTGCTGCCGCACCGCGCGCACACCTACCTGCTGTTGACGCTGGCGCGCGCCCGCCTCACCGACGCCCAGGAGCGCCCCGAGGCCGATCCAAGCGAGCACGGCTGGGTCTACCAGGATCGGCTCGCCCGACGCCTGCGCATCCCCGAGGAGCAGTTCAATGTGACCATCTACCGAGCGCGCCGCCAGCTCGCCGAGGCGCGCATCATCGGCGCGGAGGGGCTGGTGGAGCGCCGTCGTGGATCCGGCCAGATCCGGCTTGGCACATCGCGAGTTCAGATCCTGCCTCTCTGACGTCACCTGCCGTAATGGTCGCGCACCGACGCCTGGGTCAAGATGGAGAGGCCTCAGGGCGAGACAACACACAACCTATCGAGGTCGATCATGGCGCGCATCGGCAGCTGGGACTTCACGCGTGGCGGCAAAGACGCAGAGGGAAATTGGGAGGACGTGCAGGTCCACGGCACGACCGTACTCTCAAAGAGTGGTTTGTTGGTCAGCTATGGAGGTTGGGCCACGGCCGGGGGCTATAGGGGACCGCCCATTCGAGAGAAGACCCTGATAGGTT
>CAZKWG010000260.1:0-9667 GCA_964556105.1 uncultured Enterobacterales bacterium
GCCGGCGCTTCGAGGACCACGAGAAGGTCACGACCAGCCCCTGGTCCGAGGGCAAGGCGCGGCTGGACGCGGCGCTGGCGGCGGGCGACCTGGACGGCGCGCGGGCGGTGGTGGCCACGCTGGGCACCACGCCGAACGGCGGCATCACCTGGCTGGACGACCAGATCTTCCTGGATTTTCTCGCCGTCGCCAGCGCGGAGGCGCGCGCGCGGCACCGCCGCCTGGACGCGGAGGGGGCCGCGGAGATCGCCTGGCGCACGCTCGCCGACCCGCCCGTCACCTCGCCGGACGCCACCCCGCGGACGGGTGAGCTGGTGATCTGCCGCGACCTGGCCCCGAGCTGCGTAGGCAAGGGCAGCTTCAACGACCTGCCCGCCACGGTCGAGGTGGCGAACCAGCTCGCCGCGCTGGCCTTCTTCCTGGCCCAGGGCGAGCGCCCCGAGGCCGCGCTGGCCCTGCTCGACCCGCTGCTGGCGGCGTTCCCGCTCTCGGGCGCCCTGGAGCGCACCCGCGGGGACGCGCTGTGGGCCGCCGATCGGCAGGACGCGGCGCGGGAGAGCTGGCGTAAGGCGCAGCGCCTGGGCGTGAGCCTGGATCGTAAGACGCGGCGGCGGCTGGGGGACTAGATTATCTAGCTCAGCAGCTCCAGGTCGTGGCTCAACATGGTGTCGCCCTCGAAGACCGCGCGCAGGGCGAAGCGGTGGCCCGCCAGCATCACCGGCAGCCAGACCCGGTCGTCGGCCCACATCTCGTCGTAAGGCAGGGCCTGAAGCGGGGTCCACAGCGGGATGGCCTCATCGGTCTCGGCGGCCTCGCCGGTGTGCGCGCGGGCCAGGAAGACATGGACGTGCAGGCGGAGCCCGTCCACGAACTGAAAGCTGAGCTGCCCGCGCTCCTCGACCCCGATGGGGGTGACCAGAAGCTCCTCCTGCACCTCGCGCACGGCGGTCTGGGCGGGCGTCTCGCCGGGGTCGATGCGCCCGCCGGGGGCGTTGACCTTGCCCGCGCCCAGGCCGCGCTTCTTGCGGATGAGCAGGACGCGGTCGCCTTCCAGCACGAAGCAGAGGGTGGCGCGCATGGTCGGGGTCCAGGTGGACCAGTCGGGGGTCATGTTAGTTCCTCGCACATCTTGACGTCACCCGAATGTAGCATCATGATGTCATCATGCGCACGACCATCACGCTGGAAGACGACACCGCGCGGCTGCTGACCGAGGCGATGCATCGGGAGCGCCGCTCGCTCAAGGACCTGGTGAACGACGCGCTGCGTCGCGCGCTGGCGCCGCAGGTCCATCCGCCTCCCGCGCCGTTCCGTGTCGAGCCCCATCACGCCAACCTGCGCGCTGGGATCGATGGCAGCGCGCTGAACCGCCTGGCCGACGAGCTGGAGGACGAGGCCGTGCTGGCGAGCGCGCGATGATCATCCCCGACGTGAACCTGCTCCTCTACGCGAACATCGACGCCTTCCCCCAGCATGTCGCCGCCAGGGCCTGGTGGGAGGAACTCCTGAACGGTCAGGACGCGGTCGGCCTCACCGCGCCCGCCGTGTTCGGCTTCCTCCGCATCGCCACGAACCGGCGCGTCTTCGATCCTCCGCTGGCGTTGAGCGAGGCGTCGCGCCGGGTGGAGGTCTGGCTGTCACGGCCGCAGGTCCACTTCGTCGTCCCAGGGCCGCGGCACCTCGAGATCGTCCTGCGGCTGCTCGCGGCGTCGGGAGCCTCGGGCAACCTGACGACCGACGCGCAGCTCGCCGCCTACGCCATTGAACATCAAGGCGCCGTTCACTCCAACGACACCGACTTCGGGCGCTTCGCCGGCTTACGCTGGGTGAACCCGCTGGGTTGAGCCGAGCGTGAGCATGGTCGGGGTCCAGGTGGACCAGTCGGGGGTCATGAGAGATCCACGGGTCGTACGCGCCTCAGCTCGCGGACAGCGTCAAAGTCGGTGTCGACGCTCACGATGACGCCGACACCGTGATTCAACGCCGTGGCGGCGTGCAGCGCGTCGCGTGGCGAGAGCTGAGGCAGGCGCTCCAGCAGCTGCGCTGCGCGCACGAGATCGGGGCGAGCGATGGGGAGGACGTCGGGGAACAGCCGGAGGACCTCCCTCCCCAGCGCGAGGCCGGCCTGAAGCATCCCGCGCCGTCGGTAGACGTGATGCAGCTCCTGCACCACCTCGACGCTGGTGACGGCCTCGAGTTCGCCCGCGGCGATCCGGCTCAGCAGCGCGACCGATGGGGCCTTCTCGGGGTGCTCCTGGCCCGCCGCATAGATGAAGACGTTGGTGTCAAGGAAGACCGGCATCGTAGGCGTCCTCGAGCTCCTGCTTCGTCGTGGCCCAGTCCTCGACCGGCAGGTTCATCGCCGCGATTCGGGTCGCGGCCTCTCGTCGGTCGTCTGTGGGGCTGAGATATCGGTCGCGCACCGCGACGCGGATCAGCTCACCTACGGAGGTCTGTCGCTGGCGGGCGATCCGCTGCAGGCTCTTGTACTCTGCCGGGTCCATGAGGATCTGTGCGCGCCGTGTCTGACCCATGGTTCGCCTCCGACCCCGCGGTCCGCTGCATACACATGCGTATGTGTAATGATGAGCGTATCACAGCTTGATGCAGATGTTCTTGCTCTCGCTGAAGAACTCCAGCGAGTGGACCCCGCCCTCGCGGCCCACGCCGGAGTCCTTCACCCCACCAAAGGGCACGCGCAGGTCGCGCAGCAGCCAGGTGTTCACCCAGACCATCCCGCTCTCCAGGGCGGCGGAGAAGCGGTGGGCGCGGCTGAGGTCGCGGGTCCACAGGCTGGCGGCGAGGCCGTAGCGGACGTCGTTGGCCATCTCGAGGGCCTCGGCCTCGGTGTCGAAGGGGTGGACGGTGATGACGGGGCCGAAGATCTCCTCGGTGGCGGTGCGGCAGCGCGAGGAGAGGCCGGCGACGACCGCCGGGGTCAGCCAGGCGCCGCCGTCGAAGGGGGCGCCGAGCGAGGGCCGGACGCCGCCGCAGAGCACGGAGCCGCCCTCCTCCACCGCGAGCTTCAGGTAGCCCTCGACCTTCTCGCGGTGCTGAAGCGAGACCAGGGAGCCGAGATCGGTGCTGGGATCCGCCGGGTCGCCGACCACGAGCCTGCTGACCGCCTCCACCAGGGCCTCGGTGAAGGGCTCGGCGATCTCGCGCTGCACCAGGATGCGCGAGCCGCACAGGCAGATCTGGCCTTGGTTCAGGAAGCCGGCGCGCACGGTGCCCTGCACGGCGGCGTCGAAGTCGGCGTCGGCGAAGACGACGGTGGGGTTCTTGCCGCCCAGCTCCAGGCTGAGCTTCTTGAACGCGGGCGCCGCCGTGGCCGCCACCCGCCGGCCCGTCGCCGTGCCGCCGGTGAACGAGATCCCGGACACGCCCGGGTGCTCGATCAGGGCCTGCCCGACCTCCGGCCCCAGCCCGTGCAGGAGGTTGAAGGCGCCGGGCGGGAGCCCGATCTCGTGCAGGACCTCGGCCAGCGCGTTCGCGGTGAGCGGGGTCAGCTCGGACGGCTTGGCGATGCAGGCGTTGCCCATGGCCAGGGCGGGCGCCACCTTCCAGGAGAGCAGGTAGAGCGGCAGGTTCCACGGGCTGATCAGCGCGACCACGCCCACCGGGCGGCGGACCGTGTAGTTGAGCGCCCCCGCCATCTCATGCAGGTCCGTGCGGTCGTGGCGCACCGCCCCGGCGAAGAACCGAAAATTGGCGATGGCCCTCGGGATGTCCAGGCTGCGCGCCAGCTTCACCGGCTTGCCGGAGTCCTGGCTCTCCAGGGCGGCCAGGATGTCCAGGCGCGCCTCCAGGGCGTCGGCGATGGCGTCCAGCAGGTCGGCGCGCTCGTGCGCGCTGGTCCGACCCCAGGCCCCCTGCATGGCCGAGGAGGCGGCGAGCACGGCGGCGTCCACGTCCGCGGCGTCCGAGCGCGGGATCCGCGTGAGCAGGGCGCCGGTCGCGGGGGCGAGGTCGTCCAGGAAGGCGCCGCGCTGGGGCGGGACGAAGCGCCCGCCGATGTAGTTGTGCAGCTCCGGCGTGACGTGCAGGCTCATGGCTCCCTCCCTGGCCCGTACCCGGCCTCGCCGTGGTCTGGCGCCGCGAAGTCGTCCACGTACGACTCCCAGTTGTAGTAGTAGCGCTCGCGGTCGGGGTCCCAGTCATCCCAGGTCGGGATGGCCTCCAGGGCGCCGAGGCGCTCGGGCGGCACGACGCCGGGCACCAGGAAGGCCTTCTGCCGGTGCAGCGCGTAGGGGTTGCGCAGCTCGATGCCCAGCACGCCCAGCACGGCGCGGGCCACGTACCAGGTGGCCTGGGCGTTCCAGCCGTGGGCGATCTTGATCACGACGCCCAGGCCGTCGGGGTAGTCGGGGTGGACGATGGCCAGGCCGAGCAGGCCGTCGGCGCCCTCCTTGGCCAGGACGGCGCCCGCGCCGGCCTTGAGCACGGTGCTGTCCAGGCGGTTGAAGCCGCCGACCAGATCGGGGTGGCGGGTCATCGCCTCCCAGATCCAGTCCTCGTCGCGCTCGCGGGCGAGCCGCGAGAAGAGCAGGGCGAGCTCGCTGACGGTGTTGGAACAGGTGGGCAGGCCGCAGCCGTCGCGAGAGACGCGTAGCGGGCTCCACTCTGGGCCGAGCGTGCGGCGGAGCACGTCCAGATAGGTCTGGAAGAAGGGGTGCTGGGGCAGGGTGTAGCCGACGCGCGGCCAGCCCATGTGGCGGCAGGCCAGGAGGATGGCGGCGTGCTCGCCGGAGCAGCAGTGGTACCAGCGGCGGGGGCGGCGGACCTGGCGGCCGAACTGCATGAGCGGCACGTCCAGCGGGGTCTGCATGAGGCCGCGCTCCGCCTCGCCGAGCAGGCTCTGCGCGGTGGCGACGTGCTCGGGCGTGCCGTTGTGGGAGGAGACGGCGATGGCGCGCTGCTCCCAGGTGGTGAGCGGGCCCAGGACCGGGGCCAGCCCCTTGATCATCAGGGGCTTCATCATGCTGCGGCCGTAGCAGAGCACGTTCCCGCCGAGCTGGTGGACGATCCGGTCGCCGCTGGCCCAGGCGACGGCGCCGTGGATGGTGGTCTCGCTGACGCCGGCGCGGCGGTAGTCGACCAGCGGCTCCCAGGGCACGTCGCGGCCGGTGGGGATGCCCTGCTCGCGCTCGCCCAGCGGGCTCTTCGGGTAGACGCCGCTGCCCGGCCCGTTCATCGCGCGCTCCCGAGCGCTTCCTCGACCTGCGGGACGACCTCGGCCATGAACGCCTCCTGGTTGCGGATGATCCGCGCGCTGTCGTGGTTGAAGAAGTCGAACCAGAGCATGAGGCGGTCGTCGGGGTGGAAGCGGGCGCGGAGCTGCTCGGCCACCTCGCTGGCGTTGCCCACGACGGCGTTGTCGGTGGCCTCGGCGACCTTCTTCGGGTCCAGCGTGCCCTCCATCGCCTTCCAGTAGGCGGAGAGGGCGGCGCTGGCCTCGGCGTGCGCGGCCGCGCTGCGCTCGGAGGGCGAGAGGCCGGGCTCGTGGTTGAGGAAGACCATGACGGTGCGCGGCATGTTCGCGCGGGTCCAGGCCCCGCCGCTCGGGTGGAAGGCGGCGGCCATGCGGCGGTGGGTGTCGTCGATGACCTGCGGCGCGGTGATGGAGAGGTTGAAGACGTTGACCGGGAAGAAGCGGTTGACCTCCTCCTGCAGCCAGGGCGCGTGGGTGCCGATGTACAGCTCGAGCAGCTCGCGGCGCAGCGCGCGGGGGATGACCTGCAGCGGCTCGAAGACGAAGCGGCGCGGGATCTCGATGAGGTCAGCCCCTCCCCCGAGCTGCTGCACGCGCGCCCAGTCGGCGTCCGAGCGGAAGTCCTTGCGCGTGAGCGTGGTCGTGCGGACGTCGTCGCTGCTGAGCACCTCGCCGGCCAGCAGGCGCAGGAAGATCTCGCAGCCCTCCGCGAAGATGAGCCCCTTCAAGACAGGCCAGGCGGCGGCCTCCAGCTCGTTGCGGGGGACGACGCCGTAGGCGCGCGTCATGAAGTCGAAGCGGCCGGCGGAGAAGCCGACGCAGAGACGGCGGCGCTCGGCCGGGCTCAGCCCGTGCAGGGCGAGGAAGGCGGCGATCTGCTCCGCGCGGGCGATGGGTCCGCCGTTCGAGAGCAGGTTCATCACGGCGCTGCCCACGTTGATCCGGCCGGTGCGGGCGAAGACGTGGTGCGCGAGCTGGAAGATGTCGGTGTTCAGCCCGATCTCGCCCTGCCAGTGTGGGACCACCGGCTGGCTGTGGCGCTTCTGGATCTGGGTGGAGAGGTGGGCCTCGGCCACCCAGGCCGTGCCGTAGCCCTGGGCGTCGGCGGCGACGACCTGGTCGAAGAAGTTGCGGAACATCTCGGCTTCGGAGGGCTGATACCCGTCCACCGGCGTCTGGCAGATCGAGAAGAAGATGTCGTAGCGCATCAGAGGCTCCGGGTGCGTCCGCCGTCCACGGCGAGGCTGACGCCGCGCACGAAGCTGGCGGCGGGGCTGGCCAGGAAGGCGATGACGGCGCCGAGCTCTTCGGGGCGGCCGATCCGGCCCTCGGGCGCCATCGCCGCCCAGGTGGCGTAGACGGCGTCCGGGCTCTTGCCCTGGCGGCTCGAGGTCGCCTCGGCCAGCGCGCCCAGGCGCTCGGTGTCGGTGTAGCCGGGCAGCACGTTGTTCATGGTCACGCCGGGCGGCAGCTCGTTGGCGGCGCTCTTGGCCCAGCCCGCCATCGCGGCGCGGATGGTGTTGCTCACCCCCAGGTTGGGGATGGGCTCGCGCACAGACGTGCTGATCACGTTGATGATCCGCCCGTAGCCGGCCTCGCGCATCCCAGGGAGCAGGAGGCGCAGCAGGCGGTGGGCGGTCAGCACGTGGCGCTGAAAGGCGGCGAGGAAGGCGTCCTCGCTGGCCTCCAGCAGGGGGCCCGGCGCGGGGCCGCCCGTATTGTTCACGAGCACGTGAACGGGTCCCACGGCGTCCATGTGGGCGCGCACGCGGCGCTCCAGCTCGTCGCGATCGTCCAGATCGGCGACCAGCGCGTAGCCGGGGGTGCCCGCGTCCTGGAGCGCCTCGCGCAGGCTGGTGAGCCGATCCGCGCGGCGGGCGAGGCCGGTGACGGTGGCGCCCAGGCTGGCCAGCTCGAGGGCGGTGGCCCGCCCGATCCCGGCGCTGGCCCCGCAGACCAGCGCGTGTTTTCCCGTGAGAGAGAGGTTCATGGCGCATGGGTATTCGGGCGCGGGTGGGGGTGCCAGCGATCTGCGGGTCTGTCTCGCGCGCTCATTGGCTGACATTCGTCAGCAAAGTGCGCGTGACCACTTTACAGGCTCCAAGGGCTGATTATCTGAGTGCTCGCCGCGCCGTACTGCTGAGCGCGAGCCCCGAGTGGGGCGCGCGCGGAGGAGCGTTCATGTCTGTCCCCACGCCGCTGAGCCTCACGTTGGTCGTCGCGTGCGTCGCCCTCGCGATCATCCCCGCCTTCGCCGGCTATCTCGGGATCGGCTACATCTTCGAGCGCGTCTGGTACCGGCGGCGAGCGTCGGTGGACGCCTGGAAGTGCCAGCCCGATCGTTGGGCGAGCCCCGAGGTCCGGCGCCGCGAGCTGCGGCTGGCCAGCTTCGCCCTGCTCGAGGCCAGCCTGTTCACGGCGGCGATGATGGCCCATGTCGCGACGGGCGGGTATACGGCGATCTACCTGGACCTCGAGGAGCACGGGCCCCTGTTCACCGCGCTCTCCGGGCTGGCCTACTTCGTGCTCACGGATCTGCTGCTGTACGGGATGCACCGGCTCCTGCACGTCCCCGCGCTCTACCGCGCCTTTCACCGGACGCACCACCAGTTCCTCTCGCCCACGGCCATGAGCATGGCGGCGCTGCATCCGGTGGAGCTGGCCATGCTCTGGTGCTGCCTGATGCTGCCTTCCTTCGTGATCCCGATCTACGCCCCGCTGCTCGGGGCGGTGGCGGCGGCGCACCTGCTGATCGGGATGATCGACCACTCGGGGGTGCGCCTGCATCTTCGCTGGCTGCCCTGGATGGAGCCCTCGCAGTTCCATGACGATCACCATCGGTACTTCCACGTGAACTTCGGGCAGTGCCTGGGGACCTGGGACCGCCTCTTCGGCACGGCGCGACGGGTGGGAAACCAGTACAGCGAGGACGATTTCAGCCCGCTGGGTCAGCGCTCGGACGGTCAGGACCCAGCCTCGGCGCCGCTCCTGGACTACCGACGGGCCCCCGGGCCGGTTCGGGAGCCCGAGATCTGGTCGGCCGACGCTCGCCTCGCGCACAAGCCCTGACCCATGCTCAGCGTTCGCACGCCGCTCGAGGGTCACTGGTCCTTCCTGGTGCTGGAGCTGGGCCACGCGCTGCTCTTCCTGGCGTTGATCCGGGAGGCGCTGCGCGAGCGGCGCGCCGGCGGCGGCGGGCTGCTGGGGATCCTCGTCACCGCGGGCGTCTACGGGAGCCTGCTCGACCTGGCGGCGCTCATGGGCGTCGGCGGCTTCGAGCACGGGCGCTTCACGGTCATGATCGCCGAGCGGCTGCCGCTCTATGTGGCGCTGATGTACGTCAATCACCTGGGCCTGTCCTGGCTGCTGGTCGCGCGGTCACCGGGCCCCTGGTGGTCGCGGGTGGCGGCGGCGGGTGTGCTCGGGATGCTGCTGGACGCCAGCCTGCAGGTGCCGGCGCTGCGCTGGGGCTGGTGGGTCTGGAAGGACGATCTGCCGCTCTTCGCCGCGCGGGTCGTCGCGATCCCCGTGACGAACCTGCTGTGGATGGCGCTGTCTACGGCCGCGTTCGTCGGGCTGGCCCTGGCGTGGCGGACCCGCCGACAGGCGTCGCTCGCGGGCGGGCTCGGGGTCGTGATCGGGACGCCGCTCCTCGGGGCGCTGCTTTTTCTGCCCTACCACGGCCTGGTCGCCCTGGGCGTGGGCGAGCGCCTCGTCACCCTGATGGCGCTCTCGCTGTTGGTCGCCCTGGGGCTGCCGGCGCTGCGCGGCGGCGGGCTTCAGGGCGGTCCACGCAGCGCGTCGCTGGCGTTCGTGGCCCTGTTGCTGGTGATCGGCCTGGTGACGGCGCTGGAGGCCGGCTCGTCGCTCACCGCCGGGGAGCGCGTCGCGGGCCTCCTCCTTCCGCTCTCGCTCGGTCTGGTCCTCTATGGCCCACGACATCTTGGCCGTTCCGTGCGCGCCGGGTAGAATCCTTCGGGCTCAAAGTTTCGCCCGTCTGGGCATCATGTGCCTGAGGAGTGCGCGGTGGCATACGGATCGCATGTTCAGAGGCTTGCCCGGCCTTCGCTGGGGCGAGGGTTGACGGGGCCACGGGCGGGCGGCGAGCGCGCTGGGGCCTCGGCGGGGCCGGAGGACGGTCTCCGCGATCCGCTCGACGCCGTGCAGCGCATGGCGGAGGAGGGCGTGCGCGGGCCTGGGAGCTCGCTGCCCTACGCCGGGCGGCTGCAGGCGGCCTTCGGGGCGCACGATCTGGGCGGGGTCCGCGCGCACATCGGCGCCGGGGCCAGCGCGAGCTGCGAGGGGATGGAGGCCGAAGCCTACGCGACGGGCCCGGACCTGGCCTTCGACGGGACGCCCTCGCTGTTCGTGGCGGCGCACGAGGCGACGCACGTCGTGCAGCAGCAGCAGGGCGTTCAGCTCAAGGGAGGGGTGGGGGAGGCCGGAGACGCCTAC
>CAZKWG010000261.1:0-7645 GCA_964556105.1 uncultured Enterobacterales bacterium
GGCGGCGAAGAGCACGCACTCCAGCTCGGCCGGGGAGTAGCCCGCGGCGCCGTGCGCGACAGGCCCGAGATCGGCGCCCTCCGCCAGCTTCAGGCGGTTCTTGCGGACGACGGCCTCCAGCACCCTCCGGCGATCCTCGTCGGTGTCGGGAAAGAAAAACGGGATCTTCAGGTCCAGGCGCCCGGGGCGCTTGAGGTCGGTGTCGATCTTGTCCGGCCGGTTGGTCATCATGAGGATGACGACCCGGCCACGATGGCGGGTGTCGCTCATGAATTCCTTGAGGCGGGCGATGACGCGGCTGGTGGTGCCGCCGTCGTTGTCGCCGGACGACATCGAGCGGTCGGCCTCGTCGATGATCAGGAGGACGTAGCCCAGGCCCTCGACGACCTGAAGGATCTTCTCCAGGTTGCCCTCGGTGGAGCCCACCCACTTCTCGCGGAAGTTCTTGAATTTCAGGCAGGTCAGCCCGCTCTCGGCGGCGAAGGCCTCGGCGATGAAGGTCTTGCCGGTGCCCATGGGGCCGACGAAGAGCATGCCCATGGGGACGCGGTTGGCCTGCCCGCTCTTGATGGCGCGGGCGACGCGCTGCAGGTCGGTCTTCAGCCGGTCGTTCCCGCCGACGTGCTGAAAGTTGTGCTCCGGGTCCACGAATTCGACCAGGCCATGACACTCCTGCTCGATGATCGACTTCTTCTTCCGGCTGACGTCGCGGAAGGTGATGGGCTCGCCGGACTGACGCGCCTGCCGATAGAGGCCCCGAATCTGGAGCAGCGACAGGCCGGCGGTGATCTTGGACAGCGCGTCTGCGGCCATCTCCAGCTTCACGCCGGTGGCGTCGCTGCGCTGGATGAAGCCGAGGCGGGCGCTCTCCTCGGGCAGTCGCATCTCGACGGGGACGATCTGCGCGCTGGCGACGACGCGTCGGTGAACGTCCGAGAGACGTTCGGTGACCAGAAGGACGAGGTTGTCCGTGCGCAACAGCGCAGGGTCCTGCGACCAGCGCAGGAGGGTGACGAGGTTGCTCTTGTCCGCCCCGCCCATGAAGGAGAGCTCGCCCATGGGGGCGATGGTCTCGACGTAGTCCAGGATCACGCCAGCGCGAACACCGGGATCCGTGACGAGGTCCTCCAGCACGCCGAGGACCTCGTTGGGCTCGGAGGGCAGCGAGCCCAGCGGCCCGTCGCCCTTCAAGATGCGGCGCGCCTCGACCGCGGCGCGGAAGCGGGCGGCGCCGGCCTTGTCCTGGAACTCCAGGCCCTCGCTGAGGTTATAGTAGACCACGATGTCTTTCGAGCGGCCGAGGAAGCGCTCCAGGAAGTCGCGCAGCGGGATGTAGCGGACCGTGCCGTCCGCCTCCTCCCAGGGGTAGACGTCCCGCACGTTCCCATGAAGGAGGAACATGCTGGCTTCCCCAGAGAGGTAGCGGTGACGAAGCTCCTCGGCCCAGGGTGGCAGGCTCGGCTCACGCTTCATGGAGGACCCCTCAGCGAGGCGCGATCAGCACCCGGATGGTACCCCGCCCCGACTCCAGCCCTTCTAGCGCCTTGCCGAATATCGCGCCCGCGTCCTGGCTGGGGTCGGCGCTCGCGCGGCCGTAGCCGGGCTCAGCGCCGCAGACGAGCGCGTCTCCTGCCGTGACGGGCCCCTCCACCTTACAGGGAACGACGCCGGCGAGCGCCACCACCACCGCGCTGTCGCCGCCGCTGCCCCCGAGGACCACCGACGCGCCGGAGCAGAGCACGCCCACCACGCGTCGATCGCCGGCCTGGGCGGCGTGGGCGACCTTCTGCCCCCCGCTCTCCAGCACCACGACGTCGCCGGTCGACAGGCCGCTGCCCTTGAAGACCTGCCCCACAGGGCCGCTGGGGAGGGCGACGCCCGCCGCGGAGACGACCCCGAACACCTCGAGGCCGGCGCGCTGCTCGGCGTTCCCGACGACGACCTCGGCGCCGCCGCGGGCGTTCAGGTGCAGCGGGCCGTCCCGCTTGCCGCTCCCGTGGCGCCCTTCGACGTGGCGGACCTGGAGGGTGCGTTTGGCGCTGTCTACCAGGAGATCGCCGCGCAGGTCGATGGCCTCGGTCACCACGCGCGCGCTCTTTATCTGATTCGCAGCTTCCAGGGTGGCGATCTCGGCGTTTCGCGCCGTGAGCGTCCCGCTGGGGAGGTCCAGGCCGCCCCGCTGGATGGTCAGCGCCCCGGTCATGGTGTCGCCGCTCTTCTTGACGGCGCCGATGGCCTCTGGCCCGGCGGGGGGGGCCTCGCGCGCGGTCTGGAGGGCGGCACGCAGCTCGATGAGGGTGCGGTCCACCTCGGTCAGGCGATCGCGCAGGCCGCGGATCGACTCGTCGATGCCCTTCAGGCGCTCCTTCCCGCTCTCGCCTTCGCGCGCGCGAAGGTTGGCGATCAGGTCTGGAGCACGATCCTCGAGCAGGTCCATGCGCTCGTTCAGGTCAACCAGGTCGCCGTCGGGGCCGACGATGTCCTCGAGCTCGTCCTCCAGGTGCGTGAGGCGCCCCTCCTCGCCGTCTATCGCCTCGAGGCGCAGAAAGAGCTGCTCGACCTGCCCGCCGCGCGCGCCGCCGCCGTTCTCCTCGAGCGCCTGGAGCCGGTCGGCGAGCTCCTGCGCCCACTCTCTCAGCTGCGCGGGCCCACCCTCGCGGCGGCCGCTCCGCGGAGAGCCGATCCCGGTGAGCGCACTCTCGACCTGCTGAACGCGCGCGTCGATCTGCTGGACCATGTCGGCGAGGCTGATGAGCTGACCGAGGACCGGGACCCGTGAGGAGTGCTCGTCTGACCTCTTCCCGCCGGCGATCACGCGCACGGAGAGCCAGCGGGGCTCAGCGTTGAAGAGGCTCGCGGACAGCGGGGTCTTCTGACCCAGCGTGACGTAGTAGAAGCCGCCGGGCGCTACCTCGACGCCCTTGAGGGACTCGCTCCAGAGCGAGGCGCTCCCCTCACCGGAGGGGTGAAGTTGAAACAGCAGATCGTAGCGCCCTGGGTTGGCCGGTCTCTTGTCAGACCGCGAGAGCCGCCCGTGAAACTCGATGAGGGTGTACATCCCGGTCTCGTGCCTTGAAGGAAATGCCCGGCGGATCCTGCATCCTTGTTCAGGATACAAACACACGAAATGCACTGTCAAAACGCGCTGTGGGCGCGCTGACCGAGCATGGGGGGCGCAAGTCCTGTTTCGGCTTCACGGGCACGTGCGCGCCGCGCGCAGGTCGTGCGCTACGCGCGGGGCGAGGACGGTCGCGTCCCTGACGGCCTCAGCGCCTCGTCGGCTTCGTCGGCGCCGTGCGCGCGACGAGGGACTCGCGCAGGGACTGGATGAGGATGAGCTCGCCCGAGAGGTAGACCATCCGCTCCGCCTCGACGTTCTGAGGGTCCTTCTTCCGGACCTCGTAGAACCGGGCCATCGCGTCGAGGTAGCGACGCTCGTCGAAGAGCTTCTGGCCAGCCTCCATGGCCGCCCGCACGTCCGCGGACGGCGCGGGCGCCTGGACGATGGGCGGCTCGCTCCCATGAAGCCCCATCCCAGCCAGCAGATCGGGCCGCAGCGCGAGGAGCACCAGCCCGCCGCTCACCAGGACGCAGAGGAACGCGAAGCCGAGCACGGCGGCGATGACGAGCCCACGAAAGCCACGGCGGCTCGGAGGCCGGGCTTGCGGCGCGAGCGCAGGCGCGGGCGCGGGCGCGGGCACAGGCGCGGGCACAGGCGGCGGGCTGGAGACCGGGCTCAGCACGAGCGTAGGTCCGGAGGGCGGCATGGCGACGGGATGGGGAGCAGGAGACGGACCAGGCGGCGGGGGCCGCTTCGCCGGACGAATCTCGGTCTGCCCGGAGGACACCAGCGGCGCAGGCGCCGGTGGCAGCACGGGGACCACAGGCGCCACGCTGCGCACGGGCGGACTGTCCGGGACAGCGCCCTCTTCTTCGAAGCGGAGCTCGGTCGCGCCCACGCGCACGCGATCGCCCGAGCGCAGGCGATGGAGCGTGGTGCGGTCGCCGTTCACGAAGGTCCCGTTCGCGCTGGCCTCGTCCTTGAGCCACCAGCCGTCTTCGCGCCAGAGGATCTCCGCCTGCAGCCGGCTGGCGGCTGGGTCGTAGAGGACGATCTCGCGCTGGTTCGAGCGCCCCATTGTCGTCCCGGCGGCAGGGATCGGGTAGCTCGGCTCGAGCCGCGCGCCCGTGACGGTCACCAGGCGCGCCGGGCGCACCGCCCCCTCGACCGCGGCGCGCCGCGGGATCGCGGCCTTGCCCGCGGTCAGCTTGAACGTGAGCGTGAAGGGATCGACATAGATCTGATCGCCGTCACCGATCGTGACCTGCTGAATCCGGGCGCCGCGATGGTAGGTCCCGTTGCCGCTGCCCAGATCCTCCACGACGACCTGCCGGTCCTCGACGCGCAGGCGGACGTGCTTGCGGCTGACGCCCATGTCCGGCAGCACGACCTCGTTGTCCTCCGCGCGCCCAGCGTGCGCGACCCCTTGCCGAACCGAGAACGTGCGCTCCGGCTGGCCGGGACGCTGAACGAGGACCTCGACGAGAACATCGGACATCCGGCTAGTACCCATCACCCAGGAGCAGGTAGACCGCGGCCGACCCGTCCGTGGAAAATTCGGTGACCTCCCCCGGGGCGCCGATCAACAGGTCCGGAACACCGAGACCGTTGAGATCGGAGGCGACGGCGGCCGAAGCGCCGAGCCGCTCCCCCGCCTCTGCTCCGCGGAAGCTGAAGTTGGCGTTGAGGAGAGGAAGGGGCCCCTCGACCGGCCCATACCAGCAGAACAGCCCCCCGGTCTCCCCGACGCCGATGCGCTCCGCGCCGGGCGCGCCGACGCAGAGGTCCACGGTCCCGTCCGCGTCGATGTCGTCGGTGCCGAGCACAGCGAAGCCCGCCTGCTCGTCCTCGTTGGATCCGTAGAGGGTCGCCTCGGCGAGGATGTCTACGCTCACGAGACCGCCGGCCGCGCCCACCAGGGCCGAGCTGAGCAGGAGGAGCGCGGCGCCACCTGCCGCCGGATCACCGGACCAGTTCGGCGCGCCGACCAGCAGATCGTCGCGCCCGTCCCCGTCCGCGTCGCCGAGCGCGGACAGCGACCACGTGAACTGAGCGCCGTCCTTGGGGCCCTGCGCCCACCCGATGGCCAGATCGGCGACGTCGCCCGAGGGCGCCCCGGCGGGGATCAACCACAGCCCGCCCAGCTTCGCGCCGTCCAGCTCCTGCGTGGGCGCTCCCAACGCGAGATCGGCGAGCCCGTCACCATCGGCGTCACCGATGTGCGCGAGGCTGCTGCCGAGCTGCCCCCCCGCCGCAGAGGTCCACAGCGCCGTGCCCACGGTGGACACCAGGTTGCTCCCTTCGGGCAGCGGTCCCGAGATCAACCAGACCGCCCCGAGGCCCGCGCCGTAGCCGGGAGAGCCGAGGCCGATCTCGGCGACCCCGTCCTCTCCGAGCAGATCGACGCCGCCCAGCACCGCGGAGCCCAGGAGTCCGTTCTCGGCCTCTCCGAGGAGGGTGGTCCCGCCCTCACCGAGGGTGCCGCCCGCCGAGACCGGCCCGTGGACCAGGAAGACCGCGCCCACGTTCGAGCTTCCGTGCTTGCGCGCCCCGATCGCCATGTCCAGGACGCCGTCCTCGTCGACGTCGCCCGCCGCGGAGACCACGCGACCGGCCTCGTCCAGCGCGTCCGTGCCCACGAAGCTGATCGCGTCCTCCAGCGCGAGCTCGCCGCTCAAGGGCCCGAGCAGCAGCAGCGCCTCCCCAGGTACGGCCTCGCCCGCGGCGAAGCGGGGCATCCCCACCAGGACGTCCAGGACCCGATCCTGGTTGACGTCTCCGACCACCGCGACGGAGGCGCCGAGCTCGTCCGCGGCCGCGCCGACCATCCAGGCGTCCGCGTCCTCGGGCTCGTAGACCCCCTCCGGGATGGAGCAGTCGGTCTGGCTGTCGCAGTTGTTGTCTACGTCGTCCCCGCAGACCGCCGGCGCGTCCTCGTGGACGGTGTCGAGGGTGTCGTCGCAGTCCCCACCCTGCGTGGCCAGCCCCGCGCCCGCGTCGCCGCAGACCAGCTCTTCCCAGCCATCAGCGCCGTATCCATCCCCGTCCACGTCGGGCCAGGCCGTCTCGCCCTGCCAGACGAGCGCGTCCTGATCGTCGCAGTCGTCGGCCTCGCCCACATAGCCCTCGGGCTGAAGGCAGCGAAGAACGAGATCTTCCGGGTCCCCATGCCCATCCAGATCGGCGTCCCGATACCAGGTCGGCATGAAGCCGCAGTCGCCCGTGTCACCCGCGCCCACCAGCACCGGATCGGGCAGGCAGGCGGATGTGAGCAGCGCGAGAGGCGAGAAGTACAGCCACCTCATGCGTTCGAAGGTTATCGCATCTGCAAGGGAGTCGCCCGCCGCTCCACGTAGGCGAAGCCCAGAATGCGGTCTACGATCGTGTGCTGGCGCGACCCAGCGAAGACTGCAGGACACACCGACGACGACGGGAGATGCGGATGAGATGGTTTCTGTTCCTGGCGCTCGGCTGCTCTGAAGAACGTTTTTCATCCGTAGACCAGTGCGAGGGCATCACGACCAGCGGTCGGCAGGACACCTGCTGGGCCGAGACGCTGCCCGAGCTCTACCGCACCGAACGGGACCGCGCGGAGAAGCTCACCCGCGAGAACGTCAGCGACCCGCGGGTGCGCGACTACATCTACCTGACCGTCACGCGCGACGTGGACCCAGGATCGATGCGCTACTGCGAGATGATCGAGGAGACCGCGCTCAAGGAGCGCTGCCGGGTGCTGGTCAGCCGCCCCCACCTGCACAGGGAGCTCAGCGGAAAGCCAGCTCAACCCTACGCCCCGGGAGACAATGGCCGTCCGGGCCAGCCGCCGAGCTCAGGCAACAAATGAGCGCCTGGTCCAGAATTGGCGGCGGGAGGCTGTGTAGCCTCCCGCCTGGAATCTGAAGAGCCCCCCCACGATCGGGCCGCACCGCATTAATTTTGGAGGAGACGCTGAGATGGTTGCCAGATGTGAACCGACGGGGGGGACTGATCGGAACTCGAACCTTCTGAAGGTAGGTTACTCACCGTTCTGAGACATGGCAAGCGCTTGTCTGACCATGGTCTGATCCATCACGATTCCGGACCACTTTTCCCCGCTCGCTCCATCGCGCGCTCGAGCGCCGCGGCGAGCACGCGAAGCTGAAAGGGCTTCTTGATCACGCTGACCTCGAGGGGGTTCATCCCCGGCGGAGGCGTGAGGTCGATGCGACCGGTCGCGACGATGATGGCCGTGGTCGGGCTGCGGCGGCGGATCTCATGGACGACGTCGCGACCGGAGATCCCCGGCATGCTCCAGTCCACGATGGCCAGATCGTACGGCGCGAGCTGCTGCCCCAGCCGCTCGATGGCCTGCCGTCCGCTCGCGAAGGCGTCGACATGATGTCCGAGGCTCTCCAGGAACTCGGTCACCACTTCTTGAATCTCTGGCTCGTCATCGACGACCAGAATGCTCCATGGCGCCACAGCCACCTCAGCAGAACCGCGGGGGCTCAGCCTACCACAGGCGGCCCCCGCCGGCGCCCGAAGCCCAGCGCGAGCGCCGAGGCCACGACGCAGGCCCAGGGGAAGAGCCAACCCCCTCGCCGA
>CAZKWG010000261.1:7655-9652 GCA_964556105.1 uncultured Enterobacterales bacterium
TAGACGGTCTCCACCTGCGCGAGGCGGAGCGGCACGACGCTGGTGTGCTCGACGAAGGGCTGCGTCTCGTAGAGGATGGCGCCATGGGGCTCGACCACCATGCAGACGCCGGTGTAGGCGATCCGCAGCATCGGACGACCGAATTGCATGGACTGCACGGCAGCGAGCATCGCGTGCTGCCAGGGGCTCGCGGTGTCGCCGAACCAGGCGTCGTTCGTGATGTTCACGAAGAGATCGGCGTCCTTGAGGTTCCACATCTGGGCGTCGAGGATGGCCTCGTAGCAGATGGGCACCGTGAACGTGTAGTCGGAGGCCTGGAAGACCGTGGGGGTCTTGCCGGCTCGGAAGTCACCCGGCCCCTCGATGAGATCGTTCAGGAACGGAAAGGTCTGCGAGAACGGGATGTACTCGCCGAAGGGCAGCGGCACCATCTTGTCGTAGCGCCCGCGGAGCTGGCCCTCCCGATTCACGAGGTAGCAGGAGTTGTAGTGGATGTACTTGCGGCCGGACTCCGGGGGAGCCTTCTCGGAGGTCCCGCCGCCGACCAGCAGCTCGAAGTCGCCCTCCTTCGTCAGCTTCCCGAGGAACTCCAGGACCTTGGGGTCGGAGGGGTTGTAGGGCATCGCGCCCTCGGGCCACACGACGAGATCCACCTCCTGGCCCTCGATCTTCTTCGTCAGCTGCACCCAGGCCTGCAGGTCCTCGCGGGCCGTGGTGTGGCGCCGCTCCTCCATCGTGACGTCGTCCTGAAGCAGCGCGACGTTGAGGGTTCGGGCCTCGGCGAGCTTCGCCTCCACCGCGCCATACCGCCAGCTCCCGAAGCCGAGGTTGGCCAGGAAGAGCGCCAGCACCGCGCCATAGGTCCTCCAAGGCGGGGGCCTGCCCTCGCGGCGCCGGTAGATCAGGCCCTCGGCCAGCGCGGCGTTGGTCAGCATCACGAGGTAGCTGAGGCCGTAGGCGCCGAACACGCTGGCGAGCTGCCAGGTGTAGGGGTTCCGGTACTGGCTCACGCCCTGATAGTAGGGGAACAAGGCTGGGCTCAGCTTCTCCACCGCCACGAGCACCGCAGGGATGAGCCAGACCCAGGCCGTGCCGAAGCGCTCGCGCAGCCAGTGCACCGATCCGAAGACCAGGAGGTAAGGGAGCGCAAAGGCCGTGGCGAAGACCAGGTGCACCAGCACCGCCGCGACCGTGGGCAGGCTGGAGAAGATCTTCACCGTGTCGATGAGCCAGATGAAGAGCAGAAAGACGCCGATCCAGCCAGCCGCATAGCCGAGCCAGGCGTTCCGCCGATGCTCTCCGGGCCGAAGCGCCCAGAACAGCGGCAGAAAGCTGACCCAGTGCAGCCAGTGAAGGTTCACCGGCGGGGCGATCACCGTCAGCACGGCGCCCGAGACGAGCGCCGCGCCGAGGCGGAGGAGAAGTGTGGCGCGGGGAGATCTGGTCACAGCGCGCTCCCCATAACGCGAGTCACGCCCTCGGAGCGTGCCACTTCACCCAGGCGAACGGGGAGCGCCCTCTCGCGAGGGCGCTCCACACTGGACTAGAAGTCCATGTCGCCGCCCATGCCGCCCATGCCGCCCATGCCGCCCATGCCGCCGCCACCGCCGCCGCCACCGCCGCCCGCCTTCTTCTTCTCGGGCTTCTGGGCGATCACGGCCTCGGTGGTGAGGAGGAGACCGGAGACGCTGCCCGCGTTCTGAAGAGCGCTGCGCACGACCTTGGTGGGGTCGAGGATGCCCATCTCGAACATGTCGCCGTAGACCTCGGTCTGGGCGTTGAAGCCGAAGGCGCCGGTGCCGACCTTGACCTTGTGGACGACGATGGCGCCGTCGAGGCCCGCGTTGTTCGCGATGGCGCTCAGCGGCTCCTCGATGGCGTCACGGATGATCCGCACGCCGAAGGCCTGGTCGCCCTCGAGGTGGAGCTTGGAGAGGGCCGCCTGCGCGCGGAGCAGCGCGACGCCGCCGCCGGGCACCACGCCCTCCTCGGCCGCC
>CAZKWG010000262.1:0-9648 GCA_964556105.1 uncultured Enterobacterales bacterium
ATCTCCCCGACAATGACGCCGTGATCAGCTGGATGGACGCGCGACATCCCGGCGCGCAGTGCGAGTTCTTGCAGGCTGGGACGTGGTTCGAGATCCCGGTCGTGCCCGAGGTGCGCACGACGCGCGCGCCCCTGGTCTCGCGATCACCTCCTCCGGTACCGGCGCCCCCGGCTCCGCCGCACGAGGTGGCCGTGGAACGCCCCACTGCACCACCAGCGACGGCGCCAGCTTCCCCGCCTTCACCGGCTAGAGCTGTCATGTCCATCGCGCCGCCCACGGCGACGCCGCAGCGGTCGGCCCCACAGCCCCGTCGTCCAGGACCGCCGCCCGTGTTCCATCCTCGGCCACCCGCTCCGTCGGCCCCGGCCGCCCCGGCATCGCCGCCCCCTGCACCCCAGCCTGTCCCGGCGATCCCCGATTCCCCGCCAGCGCCCACGCTCACCCAGACGCCGCCATCACCAGTTCCGATCACTCCCGCGCTCCCGCCACCACCTGCCCTGGGAACCACACTCTCCAGCCCCCGAACCCTCGACGAGCGCAAAGCTCAACTCCGCGCCCTATTCCTCCAGGCCGACCGCCCCCTCAGCACGCGCGAGATCGCGGCCGCCCTCGGCGTCAACCGTGACACCCCGCTCGCTGCTCTGAAGGCGCTCGTGGCCGAGGGCTGGCTCGCGACGACGGACCCCAATCCGCGCTCGCCCATGCTGCGGTATCGAAGGACGACCGCGTGACGACGCGGCGGATCCTGTCGACGGACAACGGCACAATGTTCATAAGTATTTGAAATTACTTTGGTATGTTTCTTGCCCTTGATGAGATGCTGAACGCCACCATCGTCGCACCAGCAGATTGAGCCGAGCCCCTGCTCCGCTATCGGAACCAGAAGCTCGCTAAGGCCGACTGGGCCACGTTGACCGCGCTTGTGGCGGGCGACGAGGAGATGCCGTCCTCGATGGCATCCGACCGGGAGGGTGCGCACGTCCAGCTCTTCGAGCGAATAGGACAGGATCCGGCGATGCAGCAGGTCATGCTCGACCTGTCCCAGCGCGCTGACCCCGGACGGGCCGACCTGGCCTCACTGATGGCGCTACAGTCCATTGTCCGGAAGTGAGCGCCAACCTGCACGGGTCCGGCGTGGGTACACTCGCGGCGCACCCGCGCTTCGAATACGTACTGCTCTGTCGGAGCATGTCAGGTGGGCAGGTCGGGCCTCCCTCCGTCAAAGCTCAACGATCCCCGGACTTCGCCCTTGAAGCGGCCAGGCGCTCAAGCCAGATCATCAGCAGCGGATGGACCCGATAGCGGAGCGCCCCCGAGCGGTCGCGAAGCGGTGAGAGCCCAATCGCGCCTGCGCGCTCCAGAAGGTCCAGCGGCCCGCCCATTCGAGCCTCCTCCGGCGGGACGCGGAGCTCGAGACCGTTCCGCTCCAGTCTGCCAGGCAGGCTCACGAGCGTCGCCTCGTCGATCTCCGCGAGCACGACCTCCAGACTGGAGGAGAGCGCGTCGAAGGGCTCGTGCAGGGCGTCCGGGAGCTGCTCAACCCGAAGGTCTGACAGCGGTTTGGGCGTCCAGCCCTCCTGGAGCGCCGCTTGGAACATGGCGTTCAGGCAAGCAGGGTTGTGCGCTGAATGCTCACAGATCTGCTCCAGGACATCGAAGGTGCCGTCGCCATCGCCTCGCTGCGCCCCAGGTCTGGAGCGCGCGAGCGCGCGGCTGTGCTGCCGAGCCTCGCGCATGCACAGCCCATCCATGGGCAGGCGAGTCAGGCCGCCCAGGCGTCGGAGCCGATCGCGACCCGCGAGGAGCAGGGTTCCTCCTTGGGACGCGAGCGCGCTGATCTCTGTGGTGAACGCCTTGCGATCCGCGGCGCTCCAAGTCCACGGGCGGGTGTCGTCGAACTGATCCCACACCACGATCCTCAGTTGGCGGTCTGTCCGCGTCCCCAGGGCCTCACTGGCCTCGCGGAGACGCAACACGGCGCTGGCACCGGGCGTCGGATCGTCCGCAGTGACCGCGCCATCCAGCCGCGCGGGCGGCGTTGCGAGCCAGCGTACGTCCAGCCACCATTGAATGGCGTCGTCGAGCAGCGCCGACTTGCCGGATCCCAAGGTGCCGTGAACGAGCACTGCGCCTCCTGGGGCGTGTAGCACGATCTGGTCGAGCTGGAGCACCATCCAGTCCATAGCAATCTGGGACCGGAGCGCCGTCGTTCTGTTGGTCATGGGCGCCGAGTCGAAGCTGGCGATCACGTCTCCCCTCGGATGCAGATAGAGCACCGGCACACCCCAGTCCGGGTGCGAGAACGGGTGCCCCTTGCTGTCGCGCAGCTTGTCCCTGAACAGCTCGTCCCGCGCCTGCTTCGTCGCCAGGTCGATCCGGCCCGTCTGGGACAGGCCCACATAGAACGCACGCGCCAGGATTCGCGCAGCGTCCACCCTAAGAGCGGCCTGCATGGCCAGCACCGCGGGGACGCCCCGTCGATGAATCTCAACAGCGACGTCATTCAACGGATCGCAACCCTGCGCCTCCGCAGAATGGCAGGCGTTGAGCACGACCGCGCGAAGTCCGACGTCCGCGACGGCGTCCGCGAGGTCGCCGGCCGTCATGCTCGTCGGGCGAAGCTGATCGTCTTCGAGACAGAGAGTTCCCTGGTCCCCGTGGCCGTCGATGTGCAGAACATGGACGGGCCGCGAAGTCTCCCTCAACCGAGCCTGGATCGCGGAGAGCGTGCACGGCCGTCGGAGAATCTCCACCTCCAGGCGATCTGGGTACAGGTTCGCGAGCTCCAGGAGCGGAGCGGCGACGTTGCGGTAGGACACGTCATCGCTGGCTCGTTTGCCTGCACCACGGGAGATGCACAGGAGCACGCGAATCGGTCCGGCGAGGAGGGGCCCCGGCGGTCGCGGCGGGCGGGTGGGGAGGCTGCGCCAGAGGGGCACCATCGCGCCGATGGCCTGACCGCTCGGGAGCTTGATCCACTCCCAGGGCCATCGGAAGGTGGCACTTCCAGGGCTTCGGAACTCCAGGGCCAGGGAACCCGGCGTGACGCTCCCCAACACGTCGGCCAGTGTGGCGCCGGCCTCTGCGGCCCAGCGCGTGAGCGAGGCCTCGATTCGCCCAGCGAGGACTGCGTTCTCCTGCTCCCCCGGCCCGTTGTCCAGGCGCTTGTTGAGCAGCCAGGAGAGATCCTCGAAGAACCGCTCCTCGGAAGGCGGGCCGAAGCTGGCCTCGCTCTTCTTGCCATCGACCTCGATCTCGAAGCGTTCGTTTCCTGCCCGGTTGAGTCCAGCCTCATCGGGGCGATGCCGGAGCACGACGCCGACACCTCTCGCTTCAGGCCGCCACAGCGGCACACCATTAGGGAAGCGCATCGCAGGATGGTAGGCACCATCGTCCGTACGCTCGTAGATGATCAGCTCAGTTCCGCCGATATGAATCCGGCGTCCCATACGGATGAGCAGCGCCAGCGGGCCGGCGTAGAAGAGATGGACTCTCGCGTTGCTGAGTCGTAGCCGGATGAGCTCCAGCGCCTTCCCGATCTCCTCCTCCGCCACATCGGCGTCGCGCGCCTGCATCGCCTTCTGGCCCGGCCTGGGGACCTTGAGTCGAAGCGCGAGCGCACCCTGGAGTCCGAGCCCAGGCTGGGCCGCGACGACGTTCTCGAAGATCTCAATGGAGACCTCGATGGTCAGCGTAACGTCCCGGACATCCTCCCGCGCAGAGAGAGGCATACCCTCGAGTGGCTGAAAGAACGATCCCGGGGACGGGATGTCTGCCAGCCCGGAGGGACCCCAGCAGACCCAGCGCCGCCCATCGGGCTGAGAGCCATCATACTGGTAGACGCTCAGGGGCCTGTGACCTTCGATCTTCCGCCCCAAGAGTAGCCCGAGCGAGTAGGGGCCTGCAGCCAGCACATGGAGTCGCGACGAAGGATCGGCTTGCGTCTCACGCACCGCCCCCAGCAGGGCGCAGTGAACTCCATCCCAGAGCACTGGATCCAAGGACCTTTTGTGCCACCCCTGCGGGCTGGTGTTTACCTCGACGTGGTGTTCTTCCGGGACACCAGGTACGACCTCCTTCCAGATCTCGCGAGTGTTGGGATGCATCGTGAGGACGACATTCGAGGGCATGAAGACTCCAGCATAGGCGAAGGACCAGGTTAAAGCACAATCTCTCAGGCCGCGATCTGCTCCTTGACCCAGCGCCGCGCGCGGCAAAGCGGCTCCCGCCGGACCCCGTGGCGCGAGGAGACCACCCCATCGGGCTCGCCGTCGGTCAGGCTCTCCAGGAGCGCGGCGCGAAGCGCGTCTGGCGCGCGCGCGGCGAAGCGAGGACCGGCCTCGGCGAGGATCCCAGGCAAGCGCTCGGCTGCGCGCCGCGCGACGAGGATCTCGTCCGGCCGCGCGCCTCCGACCAGGTCCTCCTCCAGGGGGATCCAGCTGCGCCCTCTCCGGCGATGTTGGCCACGAATGGCCCGCCAGGCGACCACGCTCCCGAGCCGCCGGACCCCGGAGAGCCCGTCTCGCTCCCAGGCGCGCAGGGTCAGCGAGCCCGGCGACACCGCCTCGCGGGCGATGTGCAGCAGAGCGTCCTGAACGGCGTCCTCGCGCTCACCCTTGCAGGCGCGCGGGAAGTGGATGGAGAGGTAGCGCATGAGGTCGGCGGTCAAGGCGGGCACCAGATCGGGGAGCGTCTCGTGAAGGGGGGCCATGGGATCCTCGGGTGGATGCCCATAGACGAATTCCTCCGGCTGTCCCCGCTATCGCGGATCCGACGCCTCCGGTTCGGACCTGACCTCCCAGGAGACGACGGGGAGCGCCGCCCTACGAAGCTGCTCCCGCGTCCATCGCCAGCGCTCCGTCTCGTCAGCCTGCCAGTCGACGGGCGCATCCAGGGGCGGAAAGGCCACGGCCCAGCGCTGGAGGCCCACGTCCTGTCCCACAGTGATCATCAGCTCGCGTGCCCCCTGGTGCTCTCGTAGTTCAGAGGCCGGGATCCAGTCCTGCTGGCGGGTCGGAAAGACCGTCCTCCAGCCGAGCTCCGGATCGCGGCGCAGCACCAGGACGGCCCGGAGTTGGGGGTCCGGAACGCCGGAGATTAGGACCTGGTAAACGTCACCAGGGTGGGCCGCGTGCAGAGTCGCTGCGACCGAAAGCCGAACGGTCATGCCCGCCGGGCTGGCCCACGGGCCGGGCACCCGCCACGGGTCCAGGGTCGGCTCGGCCCGGCGCGCGTCGAGCTCGGCCTCCAGGGTGTCCAGGCGCTCCTGAAGCACCGGGGATCGCTGGACCTCGGCCGCGACGACGCGTGCCCGCGAGGGATCCAGCGCGCCGAGCAACAACGCGCTCAGCTCGAGATCTCGGGTTGAATCCATGGCTCCTCCTCCGTCATCGGTCGGCCTTGCAGCAGCGCCGCCGCGTGGTCACGCAGCTCGGCGAAGCGGCGTTGGGGAAAATCGACCTCCGCGTGCCACCCCGGCTCCAGCGCGCGTCGAACGGCGTCGTTCAACCCAGGGCCCGGCTGGGCGGAGGCGACGGCCTTGAGGGTCGGCAGCAGCGAGGTGAGCACGTCCGCGAGGTTCATGCTCAGGTAGTCGCGCAACGGGCGCAGATCCCGCTGACCCGCCGCGCCGCGTGCCAGCGCAGCTGGGAGCTGATCCGCGAGCAGGCGCCCCCAGGTGCTGTCGCGGTCACCGGTCGATCCCTCCTCAGCCCAGCGCTGGAGGTGCTCCCAGCGCCCACGCAGCGCCACCAGGAGCACCCAGGTGCGAAGCGCGCCCTGGTTCAGCTCGAAGCGCTCGGTAGGGGCGTCCTCCGTGGGCGCACAGGGCGGGGTGGCGAGATCGCGACCATCAAAGGTGAAGTCCCGCCGAAGCTCCTGCCAGGCCTGATGAAACCAGAAGCGCGCCAGCGCGGTCTCCGTGGCACGAGAGAGCGCCGGGTGTCGCAGCAGTCGGTCGCGGATCGCATCGGGGGGCCGCTCCACGAGCAGCGCGCGGAGGCGGCCCCGCATCCGACCACGGTTCGAGCGCACGACCCTCCAGGCACGATCCAGGTCCAACGCTGAGGCTGTGTCGGCGCCCGTGAGCACCTGCCGCAGCACATGCAGGTCCAGCAGCTCCTCGAGGGCGGCTGCATCGCGCGGCAGCGCGACGCCTGGGGCGCAGTTGAGCGTGGCTGGCCAGGCCCCCCTGCGCCGCAAGCACGCGCCGAGCCGGTCCCAGCCTGGCGCGTCGAGGCAGGACCCCAGCGACATCACCGGCCCCTCTGGCGCACGCTCCAGGGCGAGCAAGCCGATGTCCAGCCACGTCGGAACCCCATCCTCGTCGCCGAACAGGACGAGGAAGAAGCTGTCCTCGAGATCGTCCAAGACCCGTCGGAGCGCCGCTTCGGGGAGCCGACGGTGCCGAGCTACAGCGCGCACGGCCTCTCGGGCCAGATGCAGATAGCGCCGCTCCCAGAGCGTCCGGTGATCCCAGGGCCTCCCCTCGAACCAGGCGTCCCAGGCCGCGATCAGCTCTCGGTCGTCCGGTCCAGGCGGCAGCTCCCAGCCGCGCCGCTCGAGCATCGCGATCCGTCCCCCGAGCAGGTCCAGGTCGGCGAGCGTCCCCGGAAGATCGTGAGACAGCTCAGAGATGGCTGAGATCGTGGCGTTGTGTAGTGCCCCGCCCTGCGGGAGGCGCCATCCCTCCGGCGCCCAGCTCGAGAGCAGCTCCCAGGGGGTCCGTCCCGCTGCGAGCGCTGCGGAGTGGCGTCGGACCAGCACGTCCCGGGTGTCGGAGAGATCCGACCAGGGGCGCAGGGGCTCAAAGGACGAGAGGTTCATGGGGTGGTCACCGCTCACAGCAGGTGGGCTGCTCACTCATGGCCCGAGCCGGCGATCTGTGCGCAAGACCTGTCCCGCGTGAGCCGCTCCCACGCCTCTGCTGTGTGGAGCAGGCCGCGGATCATGGGAGCTTCGGCGCTGACGAAGGCGCGGAGGCGGTCGATCGCCTCGGAGGGCAGAGAGGCCCCGGGGCTGGCGTGGAGCGCGAGCACCTCGAGGCACACCTCCGGGTGACGGGCCAGCAGCCGCGGCGAACACGCGCGTTCAACCAGCGTCGGTCTCTTCTCGCCGCGAGCAGCCCCCGCGATGGCCTCGGCGTGCAGCGCGCCTACGCCGCTGTCCGCCTGCTGAAACGCAGCGCACGCTGAGGACGCCAGACGTTCTGCCTCAGCGTGGCGCCCCCTCAGCGCGATGAACGCCTCGGTGATCAGGCTGATGCCCAGGTAGACGGGATCGAGCCCCAGCTCCTCGTCTTCGAGCGCCTCCACCAGCGCAAGATCGGGATCCGTGGCGCCCCGGCGGTTGGCGACGGCGCGGAGCAGCCAGGTCGCCTGCGCCTCCTGAGCGGGGTTGCGCAGCGTCTCGGCCAGGGACACGGCGCGCTGACCCAGGCGCTCCGCCGCGTCGAGGTCACCCGCCTCGATCCAGCTCCGCCCCGCGTTCACCAGCGAGACCAGACGCGCCGCCGCCGGCCTGGAGCCGGCCTCTGCGGCCTGCTCATGCAGATCTGCGGACTCGGCGAACTGACGCTGATTGTAACGCAGCAGCCCCATCCAGGCTGCCCACTGGCCCTGGTGCTCCTCGTGAGCATGGATCAGCGGGTGTGCGGCGAGGGTCTCCAGCAGCGCCTCCTGCTCACTCAGCGGCAAGCGCTGAGCCGCTGTGACGATGTGCGCGAGACGCCGCAGCTCCAGGCCCTCATCAACGAACGCGGGCAGCACCTGCAGCGCGGCGAGCCCGAGGAGCGGGGCGTCACCCTCCGCGAGCGCGACCGCGCGCACCAGCGCGATGATCGCCCGGTCGCCCTCCCGCTGCGCATAGTGCAGCGCCTGCTCGCGATCTACCGTGCGCCCGCGAGCGAGCAGCAGCCGCACCAGCGGAGTGAGCAGGGGGCCGGGATCGAGCGCCAGACGCCACGCCACCTGGAGAGCGCCGATCGCCTCGCCCGTCTGCCCCTCTCGCTCCAGACGCACGGCGAGCGCCAACGCCTCCTCGACGATCTCCTGTGGGTCGGCGCCGGCAACCAGCAGTCCCAGGCGCCGCGGGCTCCCTGGGTCGAGCAGGCGCGCGAGGGTCGCCCGCCCGTCAGACCTGCGGGACTCCGTCCAAGGCAGCTCCGCGGCGGCGAGCGGTCGCCACCGCGCTCCCTCCCGCGTGGCCAGCCCCGCGGCCTCCAGCGCCTCCAGACCGAGCAGGATCTCCCAGCGATCCTGTCCGCTCATGCGCAGCAGCGTCTCGACCTGCGTGTGGGGCCAGCAGAACCCCAGGAGGCCGAGCAGCTCGCCGAGGTAGGGCGGCAGCTCATCCGCCGCGGGAACGTCGCGCAACGGATCCTCTGCCCGCATGCGATCCAGGCTCGCGCGGCTGCACCTCAGCCCTGCTCCCTCCGGAAAGGTCAGGCCATCACGACGCCAGGCCCGCAGCACGTCTTGGACGGCCGAGGGCCGCCCTCCGGTGCGGCGGTGGAGCTCGGCGGCGGCGTCCTCGCGGACATGGAGCAGCGGGTCTGGCCCGGTGAACAGCGCGCGCAGATCGACCGCTGAGAGCGGTGGCAACGCGACGTCGCACACTCCCTCGGCGCAGGCGAGCAGGCCCCCACCCGGCGGTGTCGCGATGAGCAGCGCGCGCGACCAGGCGTCCAGCCGCTCCCAGGGGTCGGCGAGCAACAAGGGTGCGCTCTTCAGCGCACGCCGCAGCGCGTCCACGAGCATGGTGGGCTCGAGTTCCTTCTCCAGGTGGCCGACCAACGGACGGAGGGGTAAGGGCGCTCTCCAGGCTCCAGCCAGCGTATCTCGGGAACCCGGCGCGCGACCTCGCGAAGCAGCCGGGTCTTGCCGCCGCCGGGCCCGCCTCCGACGCGGACCAGCGAACCGGGGCTCAGCCGCGCCAGCACCACATCGAGGCGCACCTCCCCGCCCAGCCAGGTCAGCTCACCTTCGTCGGGTGGCTCCTCCGCTCCGAGCAGGCGCAGCGCCTCACGCGCCGTCGGACGCATCGCTGGATCCGGCTGGAGCAGGCGATCGATGAAGGTCGCCGCCATCGGTGGCAGCGTCACCACCTGCTCGACCGGCGTGGGCCTCAGCCTCAATCGCTGGTCCAGCAGCGCCTCTTGCGTCTCGGCGAGGTGGGGCAGCCGACCCGTGAGCAGCTCGTAGAGCGTCACGCCGAGCGCGTAGAGGTCCGCCTTGCCGTCCACCGTTGCGCCGCGAAGCTGCTCGGGCGCGGCGTACTGCGCGGTCCCTACCGCCTCCCCCACGCGTGTGAGCGCGGCGCCGAGGCCCGGACCTGTGGCCAGTCCGAAGTCGATGATAACCGGCTGACCGTGTACCGTGAGCAACACGTTGGCGGGCTTGAGGTCCCGGTGCACGATGCCCTGGTCATGGAGCTGCACCAGCGTACGCAGCAGGCTCTGGGTGATGGGTTGGAGCGCGGTCCAGTCGGCGCGTCCGAGCGGATGTCCGTCAATCCAGCCCAGGACGAGGTACAGCCTGCCCGCCGTCCTCCCCGCGTGGACCAGGTGGGCGATGCCCTGGGCCCTGGCCTGGGACTGCGCCAGGATCTCGCGCTGCACCCGCAGCTCCTGGACGGGCGCGAGCGCCCGCA
>CAZKWG010000263.1:0-9621 GCA_964556105.1 uncultured Enterobacterales bacterium
GGGGGAGGTGCCGCGAAGCGGCGTTGGGGGGGCGGGGACTTTCCTGTAGCGACGCCCGGGGAGCGGCGAAGGCCGGCCTGCCGCGACATCGGTCCTGCGCGTCGCGACGCCACGAGCACCCCTCCCCCCTCCGTGGGGGAGGTGCCGCGAAGCGGCGGTGGGGGGGCGGGAGCTTTCCTGTAGCGACGACAGGAGGTGCCGCGAAGCGGCGGTGGGGGGGCGGGAGCTTTCCTGTAGCGACGACCGGGGAGCGGCGAACGCCGTCCTGCCGCGACATCGTTCCTGCGAGTCGCGACGCCACCAGCACCCGCCCCCCCACCGCCTACCCCAACATCTCCACCAGCCAGCCCCGAAACGCCGCGCTCTCGCCGAAGCTCCGCGCCTCGCGGGTCAGCATCGCCTCCAGCGAGGGCCGCCAGCTCGCCTCGGTCAGGCCCGCCTCGGCGAGCGACTCCGCCACCGTCCTGGCGCCGGCCTCCCGCGCGATGGCCTCGATGCCGGCGCGGATCTCCGCCTTCAGCTCGCCGCGCACCAGCAGGGCGCGCAGGACGGCGCGGGTGGTCTCGACGATGGCCTCCGGCTCGAGCTTGTCGAGCTCGGCGCTCAGCGTGCGCAGATCGGTGTCCAGCAGGGTGTCCAGGACATAGGCCCGGTATGCGCCCTGGCGCGCGGCGTGCTCGGGCTGGCAGAGGTAGGTGGCGAACTCGTCCATGACGGTGGAGATGGCGCCGTCGACGAACTCGCGGATGCGCGCCTCGGCCTGCTTCTCCAGCTCGTGGGAGAGGCCGCCGAAGAGGGTGTCGCGCATCCCCTCGCCGAAGCTGTCGCGCAGGCGGCCGAGGCCCTTCATCGGCCCCAGCGGCGCGATGGACGGCGCGCGGATCCGCGCGGCGAAGCTCTTGATCGCGCCGTTCAGCGTGTCCTTGAAGATGCGCTCGATGGCCTCGTGTCGCATCAGCCGGCGCACCAGGACGCGGTCGGGCTGGTAGGGGCGGGCCAGCAGCCGGCGCAGCGGGGTGACGATCTCGGCGGGGACGCGCGGCCTCAGGGTCCCGGCAGGCACGCGGGCGCGCGCCTCCTCCAGCTTCGCGCGGAGGAAGCGCTCGGTCTGGGGGTTGTCCACCGTCGCCTCCAAGGTGGCGACGGCCATGTCGGCGAGCAGGCCAGGATCGAGCAGATCCGCGACGGGGCGGGTCAGCAGGTGGTCTACCCAGGCGCGGGAGAAGCGCTCCCAGCCGCCGGCGTCGAGGCGGGCCAGGAAGGCGTCGGCGTCGTGCTCAGCCATCGTCGTCCTCCGGAGGCAGCAGGCTGCTCGGCGCGCCGACGCTGGTCAACCAGAGCTGGTGGACGGCGCGGGTGGCGGCCACGTAGAGCAGGCGGCGGTGGTGGTCGGTGTCGGGCCAGTAGCGGGCGCTGGCCTCGATAATCACCACGTAGTCGAACTCAAGGCCCTTCACCTCGGAGGCCTCGACGACGTCCACGCCGGGCGCGAAGGCGAACTTCTGGCGTTGAACCAGGCGGACCCCGTCGAGCTGCGCCGCGAGCAGGCCCTCGTGGTAGATCCGCGACAGCTCGGCGTCCGGCGTGAGCAGCGCCACGTTGGCCAGCGGCTCACGGTCGCGCAGGACCTTGAGCTCGCTGGCCAGGAACGCCACGACCGCGCCGTGCTCGGAGAAGCGGAACAGCTCCACCGGCGGCCCGTCGCGCATCGTCTTCGGGGTCTCGTCCTTCTCCGCGAGCGGCCCGAGCACGTGCATGGCGAAGCGCGTGACGGGGTGGGTGGAGCGGTAGCTGACGCGCAGGGTCGCGGTGGAGCTGGGCGGCAGCCCCGTGCGAGCGAGGAAGCTGGACCAGGACGAGAAGCCCGAGACGCCGGCGATGTGCTGCTGCGTGTCGCCGGCCAGCGTCACGCTCTTCGGCTCGGCCACGGCGCCCAGCAGGACCTGCACCTCGACGGGCGAGAAGTCCTGCACCTCGTCCATGACCAGGTGGGCATACCGGATACGGTTGTTGCCGATGTCGGTGAGGGGCCCGCAGCGGAGCTGCCAGGCGCGCAGGAGCAGCGCGTCATCCTCGGCGTCCAAGCGGGCGTCTACGTCACGGTCGCCCTCCAGCCGGGCCAGCACGGCGCTGGTCTGGTACGAGCACCAGTCAAACGCCCGCTCCCGCGCCCGGGGCGCGCTCTCCTCGCCCAGCAGGGCCTCGTGAACGTCCGGGCGGGTCAGGAAGGTCGCCCAGTCCTCCACCGCCTTGTCCTCGCCGGGCTTGCCGGGCCGCGACGCGATGTGGGCCGCCAGCAGCTCGGGCAGGCGCGGGTGGACCTTCAGGCGCGTGACCGGCTCCGGCGTGTCGTCGTTCTGCTTGTTGGGGAGGTGCGGGAAGTGGCGGAGCACCTGGTTTCTCGCCCAGTCCTCCCAGGTCGTGACCCGCACGCCCTCGACCCCCAGGGCCGGCAGGACGTGCGCCACATAGTCGCGCAGCGCCCGCCCCCAGACCACGACCAGCACGCTCCTGGCCGGGAAACGTCTCGGGTGCTCGTAGCAGAGCCAGGCCACCCGATGCAGGGCCACCGTCGTCTTTCCGCTGCCGGCCGAGCCGCGCAGCACGACCACGCCGCTCTCGGGCGCCGTGATGAGCGCGAACTGATCGGCGTCGATCAGCGCCGCGATGTCCGGCAGGTGCTTGTCCGCCCGCAGCTTTCCGCCGCCCATCCGCGATCCGCTACGACCCGCCCGCAGCGCCGTCCCCTCGCCTCCCGCGAGGTGGACCCGCTCCTGGTCGAGCGCCCGCCAGCGCCCCTCCGAGCGCACCCAGGTGCCCTCCCGCGAGCTGACCCGCAGCAGCGCGCCCTCGGCGATGTGGACGGTGCGTCGCACCTCCACCCGGCCCTCGCGCACCTGCCCGCCCATCTCCTCGGCGAATTCGTCGTCCTGATCGTACAGGTAAAAGAGGCGACTGACCGGCGCGTTTCGCCAGTCCACGACGCGAACCCCCGGCCCCACCCGCGTCGCGCGCCCCAGGAAGACGTCGTGGACGCGCCGCCCCTCGCGGAGCCGCAGGTGCCCAAAATAGGGAGAGTCCGGATCGACGCTCTCCCGCGCCTTGCCGCGGCGGATCTGGTCGAGCAGCGCCGTGAGGTGCTCGATCTGCTGGTTCAAGGCGCCGCGATCGTCGCCGCGGGCGGTGCCCAGATCTCGCTGCGCGCGGACGATGGCCGCGGCGATCTCCTCTTCCGAGGCACCTTTTTCCTCAGGGTTCTCCAGGAGCCAGCCGCGGATCTGGGCGAGCTGCTGGAGCTCGTCGGCGACGGGCGGAGGGGTAGGCTCCAAGGCGGGGGGGGTCTCCAAGAGGACGCTCCTGACGGGATCATCTGCCCTAACGGCGAGCGCGACGGTCGTCGAGGATCTGGCCCAGGTATGTCAGCGAGGTCAGCAGCCCCAGGACGCCCGTGACCACCGTGAGCACCAGGGCCAGGCGCGGCTGCTCCAGCATCGTGGCGACCATGGAGAAGGCCAGGAAAACCGTCGTGTTCTTGCCGAGCCGGTTCGCGCCGCGCGGACGGAACTCGCCCCGCAGGTAGGCCGGCAGCAGAAAGATGAGCATGACCAGCAGCACCCAGTCGCGGCTGAACCAGAGCAGCAGCCACCAACCCGGCATCTGACCGTACCAGACCAGGCTGAGCGCGACCACGGCGTGCAGCAGCTTGTCCATGTACCCGTCGACCATCGCCCCGGTGTAGCTGGTGGTCCGGGTGCGCCGCGCGACGACCCCGTCGATGAGGTCTGTGCTGACGCCCAACAGGTAGAGCGAGAGCGCCCGCCAGGGCTGGTCGGCGAAGAACGGAAAGAGCGCCGCGACCGGCGCGCGGGCGATCGTGAAGAGACCCGCCCAGTTCTTCAGCTCAGAGAGCCTCAGACGTTGGTGTTCTTCGGGCATGGGACGGTCTCTCCCCGGGGACGCGGCGCGACCGCCGTCATACATCACCTAGGGGCGGGCCCGGAGAAGTCAAGGCCGCAGCCTCAAACCCTCTGCGCCCGGACCTCGCGGTGGATCAGGTAGCTGAGCGCCCCGATGCTGCCCAGGGCGAGCGTGAGCACGAGATAGGGCAGATAGGGCAGCCCGCGCTCGCGGGCGTCGCGCCGCGCCCAGGTGAGGAAGAGCGACAGGGCGATGACCAGGTCCAGGAAGATCTGCCCACCCCAGGGATCGTTCATCGCCAGGGAGATGAAGCCGAAGAAGGGCTCCGAATGCACCAGATAGATGGAGACGCCCAGGAAGGCGGCGAGCAGCGAGACCAGCAGGGGGAGGCGCATGGGGAGCTCCGAGTTCGGGTTACCCCTCCAACATGCCTGCCCGGCCGCAGGCACACCATGACCTCCGAGGTCATGTTCGAGCGGCGGCGCGCGCGGTAGAACCCTGGGTATGACCACCGCCATGAACAGCCCCTCCCTGAACGGCTCCTTCGGACCCCTCCTCCGCCGCTGGCGCGGCAGCCGCCGCCTCACACAGGAGCAGCTCGCCTTGGAGGCGGAGATCTCCACCCGCCACCTGAGCTGCCTGGAGAACGGCAAGGCCAGCCCCAGCCGCGAGATGGTGCTGGTGCTGGCCAGCGCCCTCGAGCTCGAGCTGCGCGACCGCAACGTGATGCTGGGCTCCGCCGGCTTCGCCCCCGTCTACCGGGCCAGCCCGCTGGAGGCGGCGGGGATGGCGCCCCTGCGGCACGCCGTGACGCTGCTCCTGCGCCAGCAGGAGCCCTATGGGGCGGTGGTGGTGGACCGCCTGTGGAACGTCCTCCAGTGGAATCAGGGCGCGCTGCGCCTGTTCGGCGCGCTGCTCCAGGCGCCGCCCCGCGATCCGCGCGTCGGGACCAACGTGCTGTTCGCCCTCTTCTCGCCCGAGGGCCTGCGCCCCTGGATCGTCAACTGGGATCAGGTCGCCCGCTTCACGATGGAGCGTCTGCACCGTGAGATCGCCCAGAATCCCGATGACGAGGAGCGCCGCGCCCTGCGGCGGGAGCTGCTCGCGCTCCCGGGCATCCCCGAGCGCCTGCGGACCACGGATCTACAAGCCAGCGTGGATCCCTTCCTCTCCATGCACATCCGCCAGGGGCCGATAGAGCTGCGCCTGCTGTCCACGCTCACCACCCTGGGCACGCCGCTGGACGTCACCGCCCAGGAGCTGATCATCGAGTCGTATTTTCCGGCGGACGAGGAGAGCGATCGGGTGATTCGAGCGCTCCTGGCGCCGTCTCCATGAAGAGGATGAAGCTGCCCGGCCCCCGCGTGTAGAGCACCGCCCGATCCGGGCCCACCGCCCGGTCCAGGAGCGGCGCCCAGACCGGATCCAGCAGCGTGTCTTTGCCGCGCAGCATCTCGGGCTGGTAAAGATCCAGCTCGACATAACGTTCGCCGCCCTTCGCGCGCGCCGCGACGCCGTAGGTCCAGTGTTCCATACCTTGCGTAGGATACAGATCGTTGTGCATCGCCCCGCCATACAAGACAACGCGCGCGTCCGCCGTGTCCAGCCCACGCTGCGCGAATTCACCTAGTTTTCCCGTGAGCAGCGTCAGCAGCGCGTCGTAGTCCACCTCCCCCGCCGCGTCGCTGAGCGGGGCGTACTCCTCACAGGTGAGGACCAGGTCGTGGGGGCGCACGCCCAGCGCCAGGGCCTTCTCCGCCAGGAGGACGATCTCGCTCTTCGTCTCCTCGGGCCGCTTCGTCTCCACCTCGACCTGCTCCACCACCGCCTCCGCCTGCGCGCCGCAGGCGCTGTTCAGGCGCCAGGTCTCGATGACCAGATCCGTCGTCGTGGGCGCCAGCAGCGGCAGCACACGCTCCGTGAAGCGCGAGATCGTGGTGGGGACGGCGGGGCCGTCCGTGGTGGTGTGAACCTCGCCGACGCCGATCACCGCGGGCGCGCTGGCCAGGACGGCGCGGACCGCCTCCTCGGTGCTGGCGAAGACGGTGTGCGGGGGCAGGGGCGGCTCGGGCTCCGCGGCGGGCGAAGCGGGAGCGGTCGGGGGCGGTGCGGGCTCGGAGCAGGCCAGGGCGAGGAGGAGGAGCATCCCGCCCCTTAACGCCTGGAGCGCGTCGCCAATAGCCTGCGGGTCCTCAGGACCTCGTCTCCCTGCGCTCCCGCACCGCAGAACCTGTTGGTTAGATAGCCAGATACGGCGAACAGGGCTCCCGAAGGCCGCCCGATTCCGTTAGCATGACGGTTCGCGATGCCCACGCCCACGCCGGACTCCTCCCCTACCCAGACGGCGCCCCTCAGCGAGGGATCGCGCGTCGCGGCCCATTCGCTGCGCAAGATGGGCCGATACGAGCTGGTCGCCGAGGTTGGCCGCGGCGGTATGGGCGTCGTGTACCGCGCCTGGGACCCCGAGCTCAATCGCGACGTCGCGTTGAAGGTGCTGGCGGCCCACCAGCTCGCGGACGACGGCGCGAGGACCCGCTTTCTCCGCGAAGCGCGCGCGGCGGCGCGCCTCGAGCACCCCGGCATCGTCCGCGTCTACGACATCGGCGAGGACGAGGGGAACGTCTACTTCACGATGCCGCTGGTGATCGGGCCCACGCTCTCGGCGCGCCTGAAGGAGGGGCCCATCCCCCCCGAGACCGCGGCGGCCTGGACCGCTCAGATCGCCCGCGCCCTGCACCACGCCCACCGCCAGGGGCTCATCCATCGGGACGTAAAGCCAGGGAACATCCTGCTGGAGGGCGGAGAGCGCCCGCTGCTCACCGACTTCGGGCTGGTGCGCCAGTACGAGCGGGACGAGGCCGCGCTGACGCGGGAGTCTCAGGTCCTGGGCACCCCAGCCTACATGTCCCCCGAGCAGGCCATGGGCGACACCGAGCGCATGGGGCCCCTCTCCGATCAGTACTCCCTGGGCGTGGTCCTCTACGAGCAGCTCACCGGCGAGCGCCTGTTCAAGGACACGCACCCCGCGGCGATGCTGCGGCGCATCCTCGAGGAAGAGGCCCCGCCGATCACCCGGCCGAGCGTCCCTCGCGCGGTGGCGGCGATCGCCGAGCGGGCGGTGGCCCGGATCCCCTTCAACCGCTACGTCGACTGCGAGGCGATGGCCGAGGATCTGGAACGCTTTCTGCGTGGCGAGTCCGTGCTGGCCAACACCACGACGACGGCGCTGAAGATCCAGCAGGCCCTGCGCCGCCACCGCCGCCCGCTGGGGTCCGTCGGTCGGCTGATCCTGCTCGGTGTCGGGCTCGTGGGGCTGCTGGCCCTGGGCCTGCGCTGGCGTGAGCGTCGCGAGGCGGAAGATCGGGCCGCCGCCGCCGAGGCCCGTCGCGTCCAGCTCGAGGCGCGCCTCGGGGAGCTGTTCGCCGCTGGGAAGGCCGATCAGGCCGAGGCGCAGTTCGCCGCCTTCTCTGCCTTCGAGGCCAATCAAGAGACCCCAGCCCTGGGGCTGGCCTGGCGCGGGCTCGGCGCGCTGCGCGCCCGACATGGCGACGTGGAGGGCGCGCTGGACGCCTACGCCAACGCCTGGCTGCTGACCGAGGGCGACGAGCCTCAGGTGAGCGTGCTCACCGAGCTGGCGGAGCTGCTGCGGGCGCAACATCACTGGACCGCGCTCGGCGCGGTGGCCGAGACGCTGGAGCGCCTGGGCGCGCCCCAGACGCTCACGGCCAAGGCGTGGCGGCGCGATCTCGCGCTGGTCCGCGGCGATGTGAAGACAGCCCTGGCCCTGAGCGACGACCCGAGCGAGCGCACGATCATCGAGCGCCTGACCCTGGCGACGGAGACCGGGCACCAGGGCCAGGTGGCGACGAGGTTGGACCTCGACGAGGACGGCGTGCCGGAGCTGCTCCTGTTGCGGCGTGACGACCCCGACATCAAGGTGCTCGACACCCGCTCGCCCAGGCTGCCGCTGCGGCACGTGCTGCGCGGGCTGGCCGATCGCGGACCCCAGATCCTGGGCGCCCTCCCGACGGTCCCGGGCCAGCCTCCGATCATGTTCATCGGTTGGACAAACTCGCGGATCTACCGCTGGGATGGCGACCAGATGGTCCAGATCGAGGAATTCGACACCCGCCTGACCGAGGCCGCCTCCGCCGATATTGATAAAGATGGACAGATCGAACACTATGTACCATCCAACGATCTGTATCGATTCGACGTGCAGGGAGAGGCGCTGCGGATCTCCTCGGCCTCGCAGGAGCACCGCGCCACGCGCTCCAGCGCCCACTCCATCGCGGTCGACGACCTCGACGGCGACGGTCAGGACGAGCTGATCGTCGGGACGGGCACGTGGACCGGCTATGACGTGCGAATCCTGAAGCCAGGCGCGAACGGGCTGGAGATCGTGACCCGACGGCGCATCGGCGAGACCTTCCGCGTCAAGACCTTGCGCACGGCGGCAGGGAAGGCGGTCGTCGCGTGGCGGTCCTCCGACCCCCGCGAGGTCACCAACCGACAGATGTTCCGCCCCGACGAGCTGGAGGGCGAAGAGCGGGGTCTGCATGTCCTTACGTTGGGTCCGCAGGGGCTCTCGCGAAGGGCCGTGTACCCCCAGACAGAGGCTCCAATCCTGCCCTCGGCGGCCGCGCGGGCGTTCCTGTTCTCCGATCGTTACGCCGTCCACACCGGCGACCTCGACGGCGACGGGCTGGACGAGGTGATCATCGGCTCCGGCGAGAGCTGGACCCTGGTGATGGTGCAGCACGCCGATGGTCATCTGAGCGAGCTCAACTTCCCGGGCTACCTCCCGCAGGCGGTGCTGAACCTGGACGCGGATCCCGAGATGGAGCTGGTGGTGATGCGCACGGACGCGACGCAGAGCGTCTGGGCGCTGGGCGTGGGCGATCAGCCGCTCCCGTTGGAGGCCGTGACGCCCACGGCGGTCCGCACACCGCCGGAGGGCCTGAGCCGCGACCTGGTGAGCGCCTGGGACCGGGCCGAGGCGCTGGTCGCCATCGGGCGCACGCGCGCCGCGGCGCAGCGCCTGGAGGCCCTGGCGGACATGGCCCAGGACGACGCGACGATCACCGCGGGGCTCGAGCGCGCGGCGGAGCTGTACGCCTCTTTGGAGGAGAACGCGCAGGCGAGCGCGCTCTTCATGGAGGTGGCGCGCTCCCCCGAGCGGGCGCCCGCCGCCCTGGAGGCGGCCCTGGCGGCGGCCCTGGATGGCCTCGACCTGACGCGGGCCCTGGAGGCCGGCGCGGCGCGGCTGGCCCTCCCCTCCCCTCCCAGCGGCCTCGAGGCGACGGTGGACCTGCTCGAGCGCGCGCTGGCGCGCACCGAGCACACCTACAACCTCCGGCAGGGCCTGGACCCCGTCTGGCACGTGCGCTCGCCGATCGGCATCCAACACAGACCGACGCTCGGCCTCGAGGTGCTCAGCGCCGAGCGCGCGGCCCTCCTGGACCTGCCCGTTCAGTGGGACGGTGGCCCTTTCCGCGTCTCGCTCGAGCTGGAGGTGAGCCGGCTGGACTGGGGCGGGATGCTCTCCGTCGGGCTCATCGCGCCCGGCAGCGAGCCGCTCGAGGAGAACATCGTCATCGCCAGCGGCGGCGGCGCGGGCGTGCTGGAGCAGGCCGTGCGCTGCGGCGGGGTCCTCGAGCGCTTCCACATGCCCCGACACCAGGGCACGCTGACCGGCCGCCC
>CAZKWG010000264.1:0-9571 GCA_964556105.1 uncultured Enterobacterales bacterium
GGGGCTGCTCGCTCATGATCTGGCGCGCATAGTGAACGTTGAAGCGCCAGAAGTCGATGAGCTCGCAGGCGGCGTCGATCTCCGCCTGGTGGACCGTCTTGGCCTGCCCGAGCATGGTGCTGGCGTTGATGCGGTCGCGCCAGCTCCCGGCGAGCATGTCGGCGGCGCGGAGGAAGACCGCCGCGCGCTCGTGCCAGGGCAGCCCGCTCCAGGTGCGTTGGGCGCGGGCGCTGGCCTCGATGGCGGCGCTGACCAGCTCCGGCGTCGCCAGGTGGACGCGGGCGAGCACGTGGCGGTGCTCGCAGGGCATGGTGACCTCGAAGATCCGCCCGGTGAAGTAGCGCTTCCCGTCCACGACGCAGGGGATCTCCACGACCTCGGAGCTCTGTCGCGCGACCTCGGCCAGGAGCAGGGCGCGCTCCGCAGAGCCCGGCGCGTAGTCGCGCACGGCCTCGTTCAGGGGCGGCGGGGTCTGGAAGATGGCGTCAGCGGTGGACATGGACGTGCTCCGAGCGTGGACGAAGAGTCTAACCGCCTGATGCGATGCGTTGCCCGGGTCGGCTCGCGTCGGCTAAGCCATTGATCGTGCTCATCCCCTTCGACCAGCTCAGTGAGCGAGACCGCGAGCGAATCGGCGGCAAGGCCCTCGGGCTGGTTCGGCTCGTCCAGGCCGGGCTACCCGTCCCGCCCGGCTTCGTCGTGCCCGTCGAGGTCTTCCGGCAGTTCCTCGAGCAGAACCGCCTGCTGGACGCCGCGCGACGGGGCGAGCCCGGGCTGGACGCGGCCATCCTCGCCGGGCGCCTGGACCCCGGGCTGGCGGGGGAGCTGCGGCGGGCGGGAGCGGTGCTGGGTGACCGGCTCGCCGTCCGATCCAGCGCGGTAGATGAGGACGGCGCCAACGCCAGCTTCGCCGGCCAGTACGAGACGGTGCTGGGCGCGGCGCCGGGCGATGAGACCGAGGCGGCCCTGCTGCGCTGCTGGGCGAGCGCGTACGGCGCCCGTGTTCGCGCCTATCGCAAGGGCCCACCCGCCTCGCCGGCCTGTATGGCCGTGATCGTCCAGCGCGTGATCCTGGCGCGCAGCTCCGGCGTGCTGTTCACGATCAACCCGCTCAACGGCTCCTGGCGGGAGATGACGGTGGAGGCCGCCTGGGGGATGGGCGAGGCCGTGGTCGGGGGGCGTATCGTCCCTGACTTTTACCGGGTGCGCCGTCCCCGGCGGACGCCGCAGCCTCTGTTGAGGCTCCTCGCGCGTGTGCGCCTGGAGATCGAGGAGGACAGGGTACAAGCGCAGCAGGAGCAGTGGCTGGTCGCCCCGCCGGGTCAGCGCGCGCCCGTCGGGGGGCTGGTGCGCAGCCCTGTCCCGCCCGCGCGCGTCGCCGCGCCGAAGCTGCTCACGGCCGACATCAAGGCCCTCTGCCGGCTGGGGCTGCGCGTGGAGGCCGAGCTGGGCGGGCCGCAGGACGTGGAGTGGGCGCAGGACGAGGGGGGGCGCTTCTATGTGCTCCAGGCCCGACCGGTCACCACGGCCGACAGCGTCGGGCGCTCCGGCCCGGTGATCTGGACCCGCCGCTTCGTCGGCGAGCGCTGGACGGAGCCGGCCACCCCGCTGGGCTGGTCGATCATGCGCGACCTGCTGGACTGGTTCATCGCCTACCCCGAGACCAGCCGTCGGTACCTGGGGGGCGAGGCGCCGAGCCGCCTGGTCCGCTTCGCGCCGTACTTCAACGTCACCGTCTTCCGCCACCTCTCGTTCAAGCTGCCCGGCATGTCCCCGCCACGCTTCATGGTGGAGCTGCTGCCGCCCGCGGAGGAGGAGCGCTGGATGCGGCGGCATGCCGAGGCCCCCGATCTGCGGGTCTACGCCTCGATCTTCCGCACCACCTTCGCCGAGCGGCGCTGGGAGCGCTTCCGCTGGAACCTGGTTTCGAACTGGCGCGCCTGGGAGGCCTACGAGCGCCGCCTGGACCAGGCGCTGGAGCCGGGGCGAGACGACGCCCCCCGACTGGTCGGGCCCATCCGCGACCGCGCGCAGGCGCTGGCCCGCGCCGCCGCCCTGCGCGAGCTGGCGCGCGACTACATCAAGGTCCACATCTGCAGCCTGCTCTTCGCCAACATCTGGTACCAGGTGACCGAGAGCGCGCTCCTCGGGCAGGGGCGCGCGGCGATGTCGGCCGACCTCCTCAGCGTGCCCTCGGACAACTGGACGCAGCAGACCAACCAGGCCCTCTGGCGGCTCGGGCGGGGCGAGCTCTCTCTGGACGCCTTCCTGGTCGGCTTCGGACATCGCGCCAGCAGCTCCTGGGAGATGTTCTCGCCGCGCTGGGCGGAGGCGCGCGGGCAGGTCTCGACGCTCGCGCGGGCGGCGGCCTCGCAGGCCGACCCTGCCTTGAAGAGCGCGGCGCAGGAGGCGCGCTTTCAGCAGGCGCGCGCCACGCTGAGCGGCCGCACCGCCTGGCTGGTGGACCTGACGCGCCGCTATCTGCGGCTGCGCGAGGACCAGCGCTTCCATTTCGACCGCCTGCTCTGGGCCTGGAAAGGGGTCTATCTCTGGATGGAGGCGGACCTGGACCTCTCGGTGCGCTTCCTCGAGGCCGCCGAGCTCGACGCCCTGCTGGAGGGGAGCCTGGCGCGCAAGGACGCCGAGGCCCTCATCGCGCGCCGGGAGCAGAGCTGGGAGGAGGAGCGGGAGCGCCGCGCCAGCGGAGACGAGCCGCCGGACTTCCTGCTGGGCGACGAGATCGCCGCGCTCCCGCACGCGGGCCCGCGCCTGCAGGGCATCGGGATCTCCGCCGGGATGGCCACCGGCCCGGTGCGCGTCCTGCGCTCGCTGGATCAGGCGGAGCGGCTGCGGCCGGGGGAGATCCTGGTGGCTCGCGCCACGGATCCGGGTTGGACGCCGCTCTTCCTGGTCGCCCGCGCCCTGGTCCTCGAGCAGGGCGGGATGCTCTCGCACGGGGCCGTCGTCGCCCGCGAGTACAGGCTCCCCGCCGTGGCCAACGTGTCGGGCGCGATGACCCGCCTGCGCGACGGGCAGGTGGTCACCGTGGACGGCTCCCGCGGCGTCATCTGGGCGGGCTAGAGTGCCCGGCCTCGAAGGAGCGCTAGAGAAAGCGCTCGATGGCCTTCTGGAACTCGATGCGGTCCACCAGATCCGTGAGGTAGTCCATCCGCTCCGAGTCCCAGACGAGCACGGGGGAGAGATCGTAGCGCCCGATCCACTCCTCGTAGAGCTCGTTCAGGCCGCGCAGGTAGTGGACGGGGATGTTCTGCTCGCTCTCGCGCCCGCGGCCCTTGATCCGGCGGCGGATCGCCTTGACCGAGCACCTCAGGTAGATCATGAGGTCCGGCGGTTGCAGCGCCGTGCGCATGCTCTCGTACAGCTCCATGTAGAGCTGGTAGTCGCGCTTCGCGATGCACTTCGTGCGGTAGAGGTTCGTGCAGAAGATCTCGGCGTCTTCGTAGATCGTGCGGTCCTGGATGACGGTGCTGGAGCGGTCGTGCAGCCCCATGTGGAGCCGGAACTTGTGCGTGAGGAAATAAAGCTGGGAGTGGAATCCCCAGCCCTTCATGTCCTTGTAGAAGTCGTCGAGGTAGGGGTTGTCCATGAAGGGCTCGTAGACGGGCTGGAAGTCGTATCGACGGCAGAGAAACTCCACCATCGAGGTCTTCCCGACCCCCATGTTCCCGGCGACTGCGACGAACTTCTTCACAATGCCAAGGTCCCTGTGTTGCCCCAGGCGTCGGTCACGGTCGCGGCGACGGCGCCGTCCGGAGGGCTGACCTGGAAGACGGTGAGCCCGGATGAGAGGATACCTGAGGCCGTCTCCTCCTGGGTGCTGCCGTCGGCGAAGGTCCAGGTGAGGATCGCGCCATAAAGGGGGTTGGCGCCCGTGCTGCTGCCGTCCATGTCGATGAGGCGCCAGCCGCCCTCCGGCGCGGCGAGCCATGCGCTCAGGGTGCCGGCGCCCGCGTCCCAGGCCAGGGAGACCTCGGCGGGGATGATCTCGAAGGGCGCGCTGGCGAGGTGATAGGGCTCGGATGGCCAGGGCCAGGTCTCGGCGCCGCCCACGTAGCGCTGGCCCTCCACGCGGAGGCGGTAGAGGCCGCGCGGCAGGCCGGCGCGGTCTCCGGTGTGGGCGACCGCCTGCCAGGCGGCCCACCAGACGTGCTGCTGCGCGTCCTCAGCGGGGGAGAGCGGCGTCGGCGTGTGGACGGTGAGGATGTCCGGCATGGCGTTGGTGACGGCGCGACCCGAGGGGGTGCTCACGTCCTGCCAGATCCCGTTCACCAGCTCCTGAAGGGTGACGGTGGGCAGGTCCACGGCTGGATCGCCGCCGTACCAGAGGAGCTGGGCGACCCCCTGGACGCGCGCGAGCTGCAGCGGCGGCTCGACCTCGGGCGTGAGCGCGACCGGGAGCCAGAGCGCGTCCGGCGCTGCGGAGAGCAGGGTGCCCGCCTCGGGGGTCTCGTCCGGGGCCAGCGTGGGCAGGGGGCGGTCCGGGTAGGTCGTGGTCTGCCACTGGCCGTCCGGGTCGAGGGGCTCCGAGAGATCGGTGGCTAGCGGCGAGGCCGCGATGCCCAGCACGCCCTCCAGGATGTGCTCGCCCTGCAGCGGGCCCATGACGTTGATGCTCGGCTCGTAGCCGCCCATCAGCCAGTCCTCGGGCAGCATCAGGTAGCCCTCGTGGTCCTGGGCGTAGCCGGTGAGCAGGGCGCGCGTGAACGGCGTCTCGGCGGCGGCGCGGCGGCGGAACTGCTCGGTGTAGTAGGCGGTGGGCTCGCCGGGGAAGAAGGCGAAGAGCACGTCCTCCTGGGTGGTCTCGCCCTCCTCGGTGAGCACGGTGAGGGGCCCGATTCGGCTGGCCGTGACGTTGGCGCGCAGGCTCTCCGGCAGGGGCAGGTCCGGCACCGTGACGTTGTTGAACTCGGCGAGCCCGAACCAGTTCTGCATGGCGTTGGCGAGGAACTCGACGTCGATGCAGGTGCTGTAGGGGTAGGTCGTGCTGCCGGTGCCGACGCTCAGGCCCTCGTAGCCCTCCGCGCACAGCGCCGCGCCATAGCGGACATTGAACTCGTCAATGGGGCTGGCCAGCGTCCCGTCGTCATTGTAGATGATCTCATCCGGAATGAGCCCCTCCTCGAAGGGGGCATAGCGCAGGTCCACCGTCCCGTCGCGCGTGACCCGGATCTCGTCGCGCCCCTGGGGGAGGCCGCGCGTGACGGTCTCCAGGAGGAGGGGCTGGTCGGAGGTGGGGATACGCTCCCAGAGCGCGCTCAGGGTCGGGGTAGCGAGCTCGCCCAGCGACTCCAGGCGCGCGTAGCCCTCGTCGATGCCGCGCGGGCTGGCGTCGCCCGCCGCGCCCTGGAGGTGGGCGACGATCACCGGCCGGTCGAAGGTCTCCTGGAAGGCGAGCTCGACGTGGCCCGTGGACTCCACGCTCATCATCGGGCTGTCGCTGTCGAGCACCGTGCCGTGCATGCCGAAGTTGAAGAGCACGGCCAGCGGCTGGCCCTCGAGATCGTCCACCCGCAGCATCCACAGCCAGGGGTCCTTGTACGAGCCGGCCGGGATGTCCTCGAAGGGCTGCAGCGCGTCGTTGTCCCCCCGCCGGTCGCTGTAGACCTTGTTGTCGGGATCCCAGTCTTTCTGTAGACCGAGGCCGATCTTCGCCGGGACCCGCGCCTCGCGCGCCTCGAGCGCGACCTGCGTGAGGTTGCTCAGGAGGCGGGCGAAGACCTCCTCGTTGTAGCGGTCCCCGCCCAGGTAGAACTGGGTCTGGTCGGAGAAATTCCCGTAGCTGGCGTGGGAGTGCGAGGCGGGGACCACGACGCGGCCGTCCATCGGCCGCCCGGTCGCCTCGCTGAGCGCGGCCTCCAGCCCCTCGACGAGCCCGTCGAAGCTGTAGATGAGGTCCACCTTCAGGATGACCAGGTCCTGGTCGCCGTTCTCCAGCCAGACCGCCTTGACCATCGGGCGGCTCTGAAAGCCGACGGAGGGGACGAAGCCGTAGATGTAGGCGCTGTCGCGGGCGGGCGCCTGCGTGCTGCCGCCGAGGTAACGGCAGCGATCGGAGTAGCCGCCCATGGGCGCCCCGATGGGGAGATCCAGCGGAGCCTCCGCCGCGCCGGCGAGCGGGGCGCCGGCGATCAGGTCCGGCACCACCTCCGGGGCGGGATCGTCGTCACAGGACCCGAGCAGCGGGACGAGCGTGAGCAGCGTGAGCAGCGCGTTGCGCATCATGACTCCTGGGCGTCGGCGGCGTGCGTTCGCGAGGTCTCCGATATATCCTTGTCCCTGGAGGTGATGCATGAGAATGACCTGGGTGCTGCTGCTGTTCCTCGCGGGCTGTCCCGGCAACAAAGACACCACCGTCGTCGACGACTCGGGCGGCGCGGACGACACGTCGGACACGAGCGTCCCCGACGACACCGACGACGGCTGCGAGTCTGGGCCCGGCGTCATCGACGGCGTGCTGCTGGGCAGCGACGGCGTGCCGCTGAGCTCCGGCAAGGTGCGGCTCTACGACAGCACGGGCTCGGAGGAGCTGGTCTCGGACGACGTGAACGGCGACGGCTCCTTCCACCTGGTCTACGGGAAGGGCGAGTACGTCGTGCGCGGCGAGTACAGCACCTGCGTCGGTGACGACATCCCGGTGACCATCTGCGGGAACGTCACGAAGATCGAGACGATCACGCTGTCCTGCGCGCCCTGAGCGCGGGCACGAGACGGGGCGCGTGAAGGCGGCGGCGAGCCCTCCCGCCGCGCTCAGCGTCCGCGATAGCGGCTGGCCTCGAGGCCGTAGGACTTCATCTTCGTGTACAGGGTCCGCCGGGTGATGCCCGCCGCGTCCGCCGTGTGCTGAAGATGGCCCTTGTGGCGGATCAGGAGGCGGTCCAGGTAGGCCTGCTCGATCTGGGTGATCGCCCGCTCCACCGCGTCGGTCATGGAGAGGTTCTCGTCTACGGTGACCGCCGAGGTGGGCTGCGGCGCGCGCGTCACGCCGACCATCTCCGGGGGGAGCATCTCGGCCGTGACGGTCTTCCCGCCAGCCACGATGACCCAGCGCTCGGACAGCGCGCGGAGCTGCCGCACGTTCCCTGGCCAGGCGTAGGCCAGCATCGCCCCCTCGACGTCGGAGGAGAGCGTGGGCGGCTCGAGCCCATACTCCTCGGCCGCGTCCTTGAGGAAGTGGCGGGCCAGGAGGAGGATGTCCTCCACGCGATCCCGCAGCGGGGGGAGGAGGATGGGGAAGACGTTCAGCCGATAGTAGAGGTCCTGACGAAAGCGTCCCTTTCGGACGGCCTCCTCCAAGGCGACGTTCGTGGCCGCGACGATGCGCACGTCCACGTCCACCGGGTCCTGACCGCCGACGCGCCGGAAGCGCCGCTCCTCGAGCACGCGCAGCAGGTTCACCTGGACGTTCAGGCTGGTCTCGCCCAGCTCGTCCAGGAAGAGGGTGCCGCCGTCGGCCAGCTCGAAGACGCCGCGGCGCCGTCCGGCCGCGCCGGTGAACGAGCCCTTCTCGTGGCCGAAGAGCTCGCTCTCCAGCAAGGACTCGGTGAACGCGCCGCAGTTGACCGCCAGGAAGGGGCGGCGGGCGCGGCGGCTGCGCTCGTGAATGGCGCGGCTGACCAGCTCCTTTCCGGTGCCCGTCTCGCCCAGGATGAGGGCGGTGGCGTCGGTGGAGGCGACCGCGCGGATCTGGTCGAAGACCCGCAGCATGCGCGGGCTCTGGGTGAGGAAGTGATCCAACCCGTGACGGTCGCGGGAGGGATCGGCGCCGGGGACGGTCGCGGCGTCGGCGCGCTCGGCCAGCGCGACGTCTACCACCTGTACGAGCTGCCGCGGATTCAGGGGACGGACCAGGACGTCGGCCGCGCCGAGCCGCCCTGCGCGCACCGCGAGATCGACGCTCGGGGTGTTGGTCATGGCCAGCAGCGGCACGCCGGGCGCCCGCTCTCGCAGGGCCTGCAACAGCGCCGGCCCGGGCAGGTCCGGGAGATCCATGCTGACCAGGATCAACGTCGGGGGCTGCTCTTCGATGGCGGCCAGCGCCTCACGCGCGGAGGTGCAGACGTGGATCTCGCGATCCTTCCCGCCGAGCGTGTTTCGAATGCGATGGACGGTGAGGTCCCCGTCCTCGATCACCAGGAAGATCTCGCGCCGCGCGAGCTGCCGGTGCGCCTGCATGCCATGACCCCGATGTCTACACACACCACTAGGACCGACGACAGACCCACGTCGCGATCACGAGGAGGAGACCCGAGCCACGCGCGGAGCGCGGGCAGGCAGACACAAAACGACCCGGAGAGGTTAGACCCCGGAGAGGTGATTCCTCTGTGGTCGCTGTCGCGGCTGCCAGCCCTGCACGTCCCGCCTGCTGTCCGGGCTCCATCCTTCCCATTCAACAGAACATGAGGCGCGCGTTGACGCAAGGGGACCCCGGCGCGATAGCCGCACCTGTTACAACGCTGTGGCAGGGGAGGCGGATCCTCCTCGCGGTGGTCGCCTGCGCGGTCGCGTCCTGGCCGGCACGCGCCCCCTGGGTGGGCCTGATCGGTCACCCCTTCGGGGAGACGGACAACCATCTCTGGATGTTGTGGGTCACTGTGCGGCGCGTTCTTGGGGACCCCCGGACCCTGGCCAACGCCCCCGACGGGATCCCCATCCCGATCATGGACCCCATCAACGTGCCCGTCTTTCTGGCGCTCTGGCCAGCCGGTCCGGTGCTGGCCTGGAACGGGCTCCTGGTGTTCAACCTGGCCCTGGCGCTGGCGGGAGGGGCGCTGCTGGCGAGAGAGGTGGCCGGCCCCGGCGCGGGTCTGGTCGGCGCCGTCGCGCTGGGCTGCGCGCCCTTCCTCGCGGGGGTCATCGACTTCGGGATCACGGAGAGCTGGCCGGTCGGCTTCTTCGCGCTCCACGCCGCCTGCCTGCTGCGCCACGGCAGGACCGGTGAGCGCCGCTGGGCCATCGGCGCCGGTCTGAGCCTCGGGGCCATCGCGCTCTCCGGCTGGTATCACGCGCTCTTTGGCGTCATCCTCGAGCTGATGCTGGTGCCCTGGGTGCTCTGGCGCTACCGGCGCGTGGGCACCGTCCTGCAGGGGCTGATCGGCCTCGCCTGCGCCGTCCCGCCGTTGATCCAGTTCCTGCCGCTGCGCGACTACTGGCGCGGGCGCTTTCACCCTCCCTCCCTCGACCCGATGCCCTCCTGGCCGGACTGGGTCGCCCTCCCCCGCTTCGGGACGGACCTGTTGAACCTGGTCCTGCCCCGCTGGGACACCGTGGCGCCGTCGAAGGCGGTCTATCTGGGGCTGGTCGTGATGGTCCTGGCGGCGCGCGGGCTGTGGAAGGCGCCGCGCCTGGCTGGCCCGATGCTGCTCCTCGCTGCGCCCTTTCTCCTGCTGGCCCTGGGGCACTGGCCGAGGATCGCCGGAGAGGCTGTGGGGCTGCGCGGCCCTGCCTGGTTCCTGGCGTACTCTTTCCCCTCTCTGCAGGGGCTCTCCCACTGGCACCGGGCCGTGGGCGCGGCGATCCCGTTCCTCGCGGTCGCGGCGGCGGTGGGCGCCCG
>CAZKWG010000265.1:0-9542 GCA_964556105.1 uncultured Enterobacterales bacterium
TGGCGGGTTGCGTTGGAGGTGGCTCTGACCCAGCGAGGGAGCGGGCTTTGGCCAGGATGGATACCCCGACGTCGTGCTGGGCTCGCCGGAGGGCGGGGGCGAGCAGGGCGGGCTGGATGTGCTCTCGCTCGGTCGAGACGGCACGATCGTCCTGCGCTTCGACGACATCGGCCTGGTAGACGGAGAAGGGGCGGACCTGCTGGTCTTCGAGAACCCCTTCCCGGGCTGGTACGAGGCCGGCATCGTCAGCGCGAGCGAGGACGGGGAGACCTGGGCGACCTGGCCCTGTGACCCGCTGACCGAGGGCTATCCTGGCTGCGCGGGCGTGGGCCTGGTCTACGCGACCAGCGACAACGGCGTGGACGCCACGGACCCCGAGACGGCGGGCGGGGACGCCTTCGATCTCGCGGAGCTCGGCCTCGCGCGCGCCCGCTTCGTCCGCGTCCAGGACGCGGGCCAGAGCACCTATGACGGCGTCGCCGGCGGCTTCGACCTGGACGCGGTGGCCGTGGTCAACGGCGAGACCCTCAACGACTGACAACCGGTCGGATTCACCGGCCCTCTGGAGGAGACCATGAAGCTCACGACGATCCTCTCTCTCTTCACCGTGCTCACCCTCTCCGCCTGCAAGGACAAGGGCGGCGCCGACTCCGGCACCAGCGAGACCGGCGAGACCGGCGAGACCGACACCCCCGCCGGGCTGGCCATCGCCGGCAGCTACACCGACAACTGGGGCGGCACGCACGAGATCACCGACGGCAGCTGGGTGCAAGGCTCGTCCACCTACCACATCACCCAGTTCGACAACGACGCGATGTTCGCCATCGCGCACAACGACAGCGGCAACGAGTACAACCCCGACCTGTTCAGCCGCTTCGACTGGGCGACGGACGGCAGCGGCCAGCTCTGGTACTGCCAGACGGCCTACGCGGCGGCCGACGAGGCGGAGGCCCTGGCCACCGCGGCGGCCGACCCGACGGACCCGGCCACCACGGGCTGCGGCGGCTTCTCCTGGACCCAGCTCATCTCGGCGGGCTGAGTTGCACACCCGCCGCCAGCTCCTCGGCGCTGGGCTGCATGTGCTCGGCGGCCTCTGCGTAGGCTGCCGAACCCAGAAGACGCCCTCCCGCGAGACCGCGGACAGCGGACCACCGCGCGACTGCGCGCCGCTGGAGCCTGGCGGCGTGGACGAGGGGTGGGTCGAGGTCCCCCTCGCGGCGTATCCGGAGCTGGCCGAGGTGGGCGGGCAGGCGGCGGTCAGCGCGCCCGAGGCGCTGCTCGAGGTGGTGGTGGCGCAGCCTACCGAGGGCTGCTTCATCGCCGTCTGGCGCATCTGCACCCACGGCGCCTGTGACGTCACATGGGAGGCCGAGGCGCGCGCGCTGATCTGTCCCTGCCACGAGAGCCGCTTCGCCGAGGACGGGCAGGTCCTGGTGGGCCCGGCCACCGAGCCGCTGGCCAGCTTCCCGGCGACGCGGGTCTTAGACTCCGTCTGGATCTATCGGCCCCTGTGAGCGCCGCTGTGGGAGGGGCGCTCCGCGCCGGTTATCCTCACAGGGATGTCGCACCTCCTCCTTCAGACCGTGGGCCGCACCCCGCTCGTCGAGCTCAAGCGCCTGAATCCGAAGCCCGGGGTGCGCCTGTTCGCCAAGCTGGAGGGGCAGAACCCCAGCGGCAGCATCAAGGACCGGGTCGCCATGGCCATGGTGGACGAGCTCGAGGAGCGCCACGGTCTACGCCCCGGCGCGACGCTGGTGGAGGCGAGCACCGGGAACACGGCCATCGCGCTGGCCATGGTGGCCCGTCAGCGTGGATACGAGCTCAAGGTGGTGATCCCTTGCGGGGTCGTGCCGAGCATCGCCGACATCCTGCAGCTCTACGGCGTGGAGATCATCTGGGTCCGGCCCAAGGCCGGGATGTGCGGCGCCATCGAGGAGGCGCAGCGCCTCGCGGAGCAGAACGGCTGGTTCGCGGTGCAGCAGTTCAGCAACCCGGTGAACAGCGAGACGCACTACCGCACGACCGGCGCAGAGCTGGCGCGCGCGCTGCCGCGGGTAGACGTGCTGGTGGCGGGGATCGGCACCGGCGGCACCCTGATGGGCACCGGCCGGCGCCTGCGCGAGATCAACCCCCACTTGAAGCTGATCGGCGTCGAGCCGCGGCTGGGCGAGTGCCTTCAGGGCCTTCGCAGCCTGGAAGAGGGCTTCCGCCCTCCGCTGCTCGACCTGGACAAGCTGGACGGGCGCTTCCTCGTCCCGAGCGACAAGGCCATCGAGGCCGCGCAGCGGATCATCCGCGAGGAGGGCATCATGGCCGGGGTCTCCTCGGGCGCCGTGCTCTACGCGGCGCTGCGGGTCGCGGAGCGGGTCGAGCGCGCCAACATCGCCCTGATGTTCTCCGATGGCGGCTGGAAGTACCTCCCAGCCCGCCCCTGGGACGCGGCCAAGGCCGGCGACACCAACCTCGACGAGACCCACTGGTGGTGATCGCATGACCGGCCTGACGCTCTACCTGGGGTTCATCGGACTCACGGCGCTGGAGCGCCTCGTCGAGGTGCGGGTCAGCCTGCGGAACGCCGCGTGGAGCATGGCGCGCGGCGGACGTGAGTATGGCCGCGAGCATTACCCCTTCATGGTCGTCCTGCACACGGCCTTCCTGGTCGGCTGCGCGCTCGAGCCCTGGCTGCTCGACCGGCCCTTCCTGCCCTGGCTGGGCTGGCCCATGCTCGCCATCGCCGTCCTCTGCCAGGGGCTGCGCTGGTGGGTCATTCGGACCCTCGGGCCCCGCTGGAACACGCGCGTCATCATCGTCCCAGGGCTCCAACGCGTCAGCGGAGGCCCCTTCCGCTACCTCTCGCACCCGAACTACCTGGCGGTGGTGCTGGAGGGCCTCGCCCTGCCCCTGATCCACACGGCCTGGATCACGGCGCTCACGTTCACGGCGCTGAACGCGGCGCTCCTCGCGGTGCGGATCCGTGTGGAGGAGCGCGCGCTGCGGGAGATGGTGAGCTCGCCGGTACCCTAGGATGCCGCGAGAATATCGTCGTGGTCGCGATCTCAGCCCTGCTTGGGGGCTCGCCTTCGCGCGCGCGCTCATGCTAAGCCTCTTTGTATGTTGACGCTCCTCGTCTTCGCCGCTTGCGCCACCGACCCAGCCGATCGCCGGTTCCGGGAGGGCGACGGGCTGATCGCCGATGAGACGGTCTCGGTGGTGATCGTCGGGGGTGGCGTCGGGGGGCTGGCCGTCGCGACGGAGCTCGACGAGGGGCTCCTGCTCGAGGGCTCGGACGCGCTCGGCGGGCGCGCGCTGCTGTCCGGCGGGCTGCTCTACTTCGTCGACTACCCCGAACAGGCCGCGCTGGGCGAGACGGACAGCGTCGAGGCGGCGCTGGAGGACTGGTCGCTCCTCACCGGAGAGCCGCCGACGGACGCCACCACGCGCTGGATCGAGAGCCTGGGCGAGATCTACGACCGGATCTGCGCGATGGATCTCGGCATACAGGACGTCGCCGAGGACCCGATCGTCCACAAGCACAGGCTGGCGATGCTCAAAGGAGGAGGCGAGGCGCTGGCCAGCGCCCTCGTCGAGCGCGTCCCGGAGGAGGTGGAGATCCGAACCGAGACCTGGGTGGACACCATCTGGATGGAGGAGGGTCGCGCGCGCGGCGTGATCCTCTCCGATGGCGCCGTGATCGGCGCCGACGCGACGGTCATCGCCAGCGGCGGCTTCGCGAGCAGCGTCGCCTGGGTGAGTCAGCTCGCCGAGGTCCAGGGCCTGGACTACGGCGCCTGGGGCGAGGCCGAAGACGGCGGCGCCACGGGCGCCGCGCTGGACTGGGCCGCTGAGCACGGCTGGGGCACCCGCGGTCTCGACCAGATGGGCTGGTTCCGCAACAGCCTCGGGACACCGGGCGCCAACGGGCACCCGCTGAAGCTGCTCGCCGGCCCGATCGTCCCTTGGATCTGGGTCAACCAGGCGGGCGAGCGCTTCGTGGACGAGTCCCTCACGGGGAGCGTCAGCCTCTCCACGCCCTGGCAGGATCAGGAGATCGTCTGGGGTCTGACGACCGAGGAGGCTTTCAGCAGCTACGTCTCGGCGGAGGACCGCGACGCCCTGGCCTCGGCCCTCGCCGATCCCGCGCGCATCGTCTGCGAGGACAGCCTCAGCGCGCTGGTCGAGGCGGGGGGGCTCGACGCCGACACGCTCCAGGCCACGCTGGACGCGATCGAGGTCGCGCGCACGACAGGGGAGGACGACGCCCTGAAGCGTCCGGGGACCAGCTTCCTGGACTACGGCTCCGGCCCCCTCTGCCTGTTCGTCCCCGGGATCCAGGCGCAGAAGAGCTTCGGCGGCCTGGACGTCGATCGCTTCGGGCGCGTCCAGGATCTCGAGGGAGACCCGGTGCCGAACCTCTACGCGGTGGGAGAGGCGGCGGGCATGGCGATGCCGGGCATCGGCGGGAGCTCCGGCTTTGATGGCGCGCTCACCGCCGTGCTGTGGTCCGGATGGACGGTCGGCGCGCAGCTGGCGGACGGGGGCTGAGGCGTCGGGTCGCTACTCGGTCGCCAGCTGCAGCAGCGCCCGCGCCCCGTCCGCGTCGAAGCCGTCGGGCGGCGGGTTCGCGCCCAGGCTGAAGCCGAGGAGCTGCCACCACACCTCGAGATCGAACCAGATCTGACGCGGCGCGCCGTCGGCGTCGCAGCTGACCTCGAGGAGATCGAAGACCCCGCGCTCGTCGTTGATCAGGGTCTGCCGGACCAGGCTGTAGCCGGCCGCCCCGTCCGGTCCGCAGGAGAGGCGCCCGAGGAAGAAGTACTCGTCGCTCGCCAGAAGCACCGGGATGGAGCGCTCGGGGCTGGAGGCGATGCTCGGGTCCAGGGCCGCGTCCTCCGCCGCCACGGCGAGCTGGGCCAGGCTGACTCGGTGCTGCAGCATGGCCCCTGCGGCGTCTCCGCGCAGGTCCAGCAGCCGCGAGGCGCTGACGAAGCTGCGAAGGTCGGCGAGCTCCCCCGCACGATCGCCCGACTGGGCGCGCGCGGAGGCCCGATACCAGAGGGCCAGCGTCCGCTCCTGCTGAGGCAGGTCCGTCCGCTCCAGGGCCGCGGAGAGGACGAGATCGGCGGCGCGCCAGTCCTCAGCCTTCAACGCAGGAAGGACCTCGCGCAGCCAGCCAGGAAGCTCAGGGGCGGAGGCCGTCGCGCCAGCTCCGGCGGTCTCCGTGAGCGGCGCCCCCGCGTCCGCCGGCACCTTGCGGGCGCAGGCGGCGAGCGTGAGCAGAACAGGAAGCAGGGTCAGGCGCATGAGGCTCCGGGGGCGAACTCCCCGATCCCTCTATTGCGCGGGGGCCGCCGGCGCCTCGGCAGGAGCCTCGACCGGAGGCACCGTCACGTGAGCGGGAGCGGCCTCGCCGAGCACCGTGACGCTGCGCGCGGCCGGGGGCAGGTAGGCGTCGAGCTTCCCGATGTACCAGCCGAGCGCGAGGCCGGCGAGCAGCGCCAGGGTCGCCCAGAGCCACCAGGGCCTGGGCTTCTCCGCGAACGGATCGGCCAGGTCGCGCTGCGCGCCCTCGGGGAGCGTCGCGACGCTGGTGAAGGACCGGCCGAGGGGCACGTTGACGCGGGTGAGCACGTTGACGGCCCAGCCGTTGGCGTCGAGGATCGGCCCGATGTTGCGCTGGCGCAGCTTGAGCCAGGCGACGGCCATGGACGGGCCGCTGATGAGCAGCATGAGCCCGAGCACCCCGAGCGGCATCCAGAAGCCGAGCCCGAAGAAGGCGCTGAGCAGCGCGCCGATGGCGGCGGAGATGCCACCGACGGCCACGCCGATGGCCGCCACGACGCCGATGTCCAGCTTCTTGGGCGCCTCCACCGGGGCGGGCTTGCCCTCGGTGGCGCTGGCGACGTTGGCGCCGGCGGTCCCGACCCGCGCGTCAGCGGCGGCGGCCGAGGCGGCGGCGCGGCTGTTGATCAGGTCCTCGACGGCGCGAATCAGCTTCTTGTAGGGCGTCCAGAAGGCCTGGCGCACGCTGATCGGGTTCTCCACGATGCGGGTGACGGTCGCGTCCCAGTCCTTGCCCGCACGATCGTAGAAGACGCCGTTGCGCCCGACCATGAGGTTGTCCGTGTCCCCGTTCGTCATCGCCGCGACGATGGTGCGCGTCTTGCCCTGGGCGTTGCGCAAGGCGCAGTAGACCAGGTAGGCCTGCGAGAGCGGGGCCAGGCTGGCGTGCTTGCCGGCGTCGTTGACCTCGACGCAGAGGTCGCAGGCGCGCTGGTCGAGGTAGAGCGTCCCGACCTGGAAGATGGCCGGGCCCTTGCGGCCATAGAAGTCGCGGAAGCTGACGAAGTTGTTGGCGAGGTTCATCAGGTCGCGGTTGTAGCGGACGAGCTTGTCTACGCCCGAGAGCGCGGCGGCCCGCGGGGCCTCGGCGGCGTCGCGGGCGATGAGGGCCGCGAGGCGATCCTTGTAGCCGCCGCCCAGGAGCGCGCGCGCGCGGTCTTCGCCGAGGGCCTCGACGGCGGCGCCGCCCTTCGCGCCGAGCCAGGCGCCGTAGGCGGCGAGCTTGCCGCGCAGCGTGGCCCAGTCGGCCTCGCTCAGGCTGTCCTTGTCGCCGAGCAGCGGCGTGACGGCGCGGGTGCGCAGCGCCGTGACGGCCTCGGCCCAGGCGGGGTTGACGCCGGTGACCAGCGGAAGCGGGCGCCCCGCCTCGATGATCGCCAGCGGAAGGTCGCGGAGCTGATCGGCGCCGCCGCTGAGCAGACCGCGGGTGAGCGCGCCGTAGCCGGCCTCGTCGGTGTTCAGCGCGCCCAGAGCGCGGGCGTCGAAGGCGGCGACCCGGGCGCGGGCGAAGTAGTCGTCCACACGGGCCGCGACGGCCTGCAGGGCCGACCAGGCGGCGTCGGTGTCCGCGCCGAGCGGCAGCACACCGTCCGCGCGGCCGGCCTCCCGCCAGGCGACGAAGGCGCCGAGACTGGCGAAGAAGGCGTCCAGCGCAGCGGCGTCCATCCCTGGGTCGCCGCTGCGATCCGTGGCCGGCGTCGCCGTGCAGGCCAGCAGGTCGACCAGCGCCGCGCGAGTGTCGTCGTCGGGGACCGAGCTCGCAGGGACGACACCATCGCCGTTGAACGCGGTCTTGTTGAAGGCGGTCATCGCCTCGTCCGCCTCCGCGACGCTCAGGCTCGCCTTTCCGGCCTTGCCGACGCTGGCGAGCATCGCCGTGGCCGTGGCATGCAGCAGCGCGCCCTCGTCCTTCTTGCGGTCGATGGCCGCGAGCGGGAGGTCGTCGACGCGGCGCGCGAGCTGCTCGACGTCGGTGAGCAGGCCCCCCGCCCACTTCACAGCGGCGATGAGCTCGAGCGCCTTGACCCGGCGATCGCCGTCCGCGTCGATGTAAGCCAGCGTGCGGCTGTCGAACTCCAGCCCGTCAACGGGGCAGGCGAGCGCGACCCAGAGCTTCTGGTCGAGGCTCTCCAGGGCCACGAGATCGGCGCCCGTGCGCAGGTTGACCTGGTCTACTCCACCAGCGCGAAAAAAAGCCCATGAATGTGTGCTCATCGTGTCCCCGCTTCGGGTTTGGTGCTCTCGGGGCCAGGACTAATGCATCCAGCTCGAAGGACCCACTCGCACACGCGAGCGGTGAAAGAGAGGCCACCCCCCGGACAAGCTCAAGGGAGGGCGGCGATCCCGTCGCGGGCGACCGACGCGACGCGCTCGTTGGCCTGAGGCGTGTAGTGGCCATCGGGCATCCAACGCTCGTCCGGCGCCACCGACGCGAGCGCAGGTGCGGCGTCCAACACCGGGATCTCGCGTGAGCGCAGGGCGCGGGCCAGCGGCGCGTAGGCGGGCTCCTCCCCGCTCAGCCGGGCGGCGATGTCGAGGGGACCGGGAAGCAGGAGGACGATCAGGCGCTGCTGTCGGCCCGACGCCTCCTCCTGCCAGCGCTCGAGGAGGGCCAGGGTGGCGCGAAAGGCCTCCGCGCTCGTGTCGTAGGGTCGGCCGCCGCGCACCCCGCCGTCGCGATCGACGCGCGAGCGCAGGAGGAGGCGCAGCAGCCGGACCCCAGCCGAGGCGTCGAGCGCGCTCTGGCGGGGACCCTGCTCGTAGTAGGGGTCTCCTCGCCCCAGACGCGCCAGCTCGGCGGCGGGCGCGTCGAGCAGCGCGCGGAGGTCGTCGGGGGAGGGGAGGGGATTCGGCTCGACGAGCAGCTCCTGGCCGGGCATGCGCGCGCTCGGCCGACCCAGGGCGAGGGCGGTGCTCGGATCGAGGAAGGGCGGGTAGCGGCTGGTCGTCCGGGCGAGATCGACGCTCACGAAGCCGAAGATCACGACGTCGCCGGGCACCGTCTCCTGGTCCTGCCGCCAGCGCAGCAGGGCCTGGACCGGCGAAAATCCCGGCACGCCATGGTTGGTGACCGCCCAGGCGGACCCACGACCGAGGGCGGCAGGCCAGGTCTGGTCGTCAGCGACCTCGTCGCCGTGGGTGAAGGAGTCGCCATAGGCCTGGACGCGCAAGGACGGCACGTCGTCCCCCGACGGAGCGGGCAGACGCAGCCCCCGCGCGTCGGCGTGGTAGAGGTCGGCCGCACCTCCTGGGATCAGGCTCCAGCCGAGGGTGGGATCCTGTCGAAGGTAGCGGCTCTCTCCCGCCAGCAGGGTCTGGAGCGCCGCCCGCTGCGCGTCGCTGAGCGTCGTCGGGACCAGCTCCAGGCGGACGCCCCGCGTGGCGAGAAGCGCGAGCGCTCCCAGGCTGCTCAGCTCGACGGCCGCCAGCGCGAGCAGCAGCCTGATCCAGCGCCCCCTGCTCACTTCCCGCCCGGGCGTGGGGGGCCCGTCTTGAGCCGCGCGTCGCGCGCGAGGTCCAGGGCCCGCGTCGCGGCGTCCGCGTCGTCCAGCGCCATCGCCTGGTGATGGAGCACCCACCAGGCGTCCTGGAGCTGCTCCCGCGCCAGCGCGTCGGCGTAGGCCGCGGTGAACAGGTTCGCGGCCTGCTCTCTCCTGCCCGCGGACGCGGCCTGCCAGGCGTTCGCCGCGATCACGCGCGGGGTCCAGCGGGGAGACAGGCGGGTGAGGAAGCGGGCGCGACGGCGGATCAGCCAGCCCATGCCGAGGCCGCCCGCTCCAGCCCGGCGGGCCATGGCGTCGGCGATCAGCAGCGACGCGTAGCGGGCCTGCGTGTAGTCGATGAGCAGCCCGGCGCGCTCGCAGACCTCGTCGCAGCGTCGCAGCTCGACGACGGCCTCCTTCCAGTGTCCGCCCTCCAACAGCAGATCAGCGAGGAAGCGCCGCGCGAAGGCCTCGTTGGCGTCCACGAGCTCCCGGCTCTCGTCGGCCCAGACCCGGGTGTGCTCGATGGCACCCTGGACATCCCCCTGCGACCAGCGGATCACCGCGTCGTTGCCGCGCGCCCACGCGGCGGCCCGCCGCTCGCCGGTGGCGGCGACCAGCGCGCTGAGGCGCTCGTTGAGGCGCGCGAGCTGCTCCACGCGCCCGAGGTGGAACGCGCAGACCGAGGGGAGGGTGGTGGCGAGGGCGGCGAGGTAGGGG
>CAZKWG010000266.1:0-9533 GCA_964556105.1 uncultured Enterobacterales bacterium
GGCTCTCGCGTCCGCCGGAGTGCCCGCTGGCCACCGCGAGCAGGGTGGCGAAGGCGCTCGGCACCGCGTCGCGCAGCGAGATCGGCTTCTGGTCCGGGCGCACCGAGGCGACCACGTCCGTCAGCCCCAGCGGGCGCTTCGGCCGCACCAGGAAGTAGAGGATGGACCCGGCGACCAGGGCGGCCAGGGGCGGCATGATCAGCAGCCGCCAGGGCTCCGGCGGGTGCAGGGCGGGCTCCGCCGTGTCCAGGAGCAGGCGCCCGATCAGCACCAGCCCGCGGTCGAAGGCGGCCGCCGTCACGCCGGCCAGCGCGCCGATCACCACGCCGATGACGATGAGGCGGGTCGCCTCGGTCTCCCGAAGGATCTGAAGGTCAGGGAGGAGTCGGCGCAGGGCGCGGTACTTCTCCTTGTTCGCGGCTTCGTCGGGCATGGCGGCTGGGGAGGAGTCTACTCCATCGTCGTCCGCCGTGCTCCCGTCCTGCTCAGTCGCCATCCTGGTCAGTCGATGGAGCAGCCCTCGTTGGTCTCGTAGCTCACGTTCGTCCAGGTGACGGCGTCGTCGTCCACGAGGCAGACCAGATCGGCGCCGGACGCGTCGAGGATCTCCAGGTCGCTGACCGTGAGCGACGCCGCGCAGTCCAGGGTGAGCCCGCTCTGCGCGTAGTGGATCTGCAGCCCGCTCAGGCTCGAGTCTTCGCATGCGCTATCGAAGCTCAGGCCCGCCCAGTCGCCGGCCGCGGGGCTGGACGAGGCCGAGGTGAGGACCACCGGCGCGTCCTCGGTGCCCTCGACCACCAGGGCGCCCGCCGCCGTCTTCGACCCGATCGCCAGCCCGAAGTGCGAGAAGCCCACCGTCGTCCCCGCGGCCAGGGTCAGCGTCGGCGCGTCGCTCCCCGCGATCAGCAGCCCCTGCTCGCCCACCCGATAGGGCGCGTCCAGCGCGACCCAGGTGCCGGAGCTCGTCAGCTCGTGGTCCGCGATGACCACCCAGTCGTCGGTGTTCCCGACGAAGCTGCTGCTGGTGTCGAGCTGCGGCACGGAGCTGGCAGGGACCTCGATGGGGAGGGCGTTCCCGCTCATCACGTTGTCTTGGAAGGAGGTGATGCCCGCGCCGCGCTCGTCGTCGGCCGAGCATGCAAAGTAGACACCGGCGAGCGCGTTGTCCAGGAAGCTCGATCCGCTGACCGCCACCGTCACGCCGCAGCCGACATAGAGCCCAAAGTTCCGCGAGGTCATGATCGTGCTGTCGCGGATCACGACCTCGACCGGATCACCCTGATGCTGCAGGGTCAGCTCTCCCTTGGCCGTCATGCCTCCGTCGATGAGCGTGAGGCCCGTCACCTCGGTCTGCCCGCCCATGTAGACGGTCTCGAGGCCCTCCCAGCCCTCCCAGCCCGGCGACCAGAGGGTGACGCCCTTCGTCGCGCCGTCCACGATCAGATCTCCAGGCTCGTCCACAGAGCCAATCTGCAGGCCGAAGCCGAGCTCGAACATCATCTCCACGCCGTCCTGCAGCGTGAGCACGGGCGCCTCGGGGCCAGCCACGACGATGGTCCCGGTCGCGAAATAAGAGACGCCCGCGTCTGGTATCTCCAGATCGTGCGCGATCTCCTCCCCGACGAGGGCGATGAGCTCTTCGTCGCCGTCTACCTCCTCGAACGTGTTCGAGGTGTCGAGCTGCGCGGTCTGCGTGGGGAGCATGATCATCGCGTAGCCCCCGTTGGCCGAGAACGTGCTGTTCCGCACCGTCGGCGCGGCGGACTCCTGGGCGAGCCTCAGGCCGTCGCCCTGGTTCTCGCGCAGGGTCACCCGCTGGAGCGTCAGCGCGCCTCCACCCAGGGCCTCGATCCCGTTGACCGCGCTGCCCAGGATGAGGCTGTCCTCGAGGGTCACCGACGCCTCCGTGGTCGTCAGCGCGCCGTAGGGCCGATCGGCCTCGTCTTCGCCTGGGGAGCCCGCGTAGTGAATCTCCAGGCCGCGCAGGGCGCTGCCGTCGGCGCCAGGGCCCAGCAGCACCCCGCGCCACGCGCCGGGCTCCGGCGTCGTGTAGGGATCCTCCAGCCACGAGGCGGAGGTGAAGATCACGGGATCCTCGGCCGCGTCGATGTTCAGGGTCCCCACGCCGAACTCGCCGACCTCCAGACCCGTGAGGGGGGCGAAGTACACCGTCACGCCGGGCTCGATCGTCAGCCTCGCCGAGACGTCGATCTCGCAGCTCACGTAGTAGCCGACCCCGTTGTTCTCCCAGACCGTGTCCTCGCGGAGATCGCCGCAGACCTCTACCGGGCAGCCCCCGTCCGCGTCGTCGCCGCAGTCCTGATCCTGGCCGTCAAAGCAGAATTCCGGGGCTCCCGCAAAGGTGTACCGGTCGTCGTCGTCGCAGTCTCCGCCGACCGTCGCGTAGCCGTCGAGGTCCGCGCAGCCGAGGGTCGCGGTCTCGTCGACGCCGTACCCGTCTCTGTCCGTGTCCTGGTAGACCAGCACGCCCTCGGCGATTCCCAGGTCCCGGCGGCCGTCGCAGTCGTCATCGAGGCCGTTGCAGATCTCCTCGGCGCCCGGGTGGACGGCCGGATCGTCGGCCTGGCAGTCGCCGCCCTCGGTGACGCCGTCGCCATAGGGCGAGGCGCAGGCCTCGACGGCGGTGCGGCCGGGCCCGAAGCCGTCGCCATCCTCGTCCTCGTACCAGGTGGGCACCGACGCGGGGTCCTGGTCCGGGTCCTGATCGTCCACGAGCCCGTCGCAGTCGTCATCGACGCCGTTGCAGATCTCGGGCGAAGCGCAAGGATCGACGGGCGTCTCCGTCGTGCCGGTGTCCAGGGCCGTCTTGTCCACGGCGGAGCAGGCGACGAGCGGAGAGAAGAGGAGGAGCAACACAGGACGGAGCGACATCGTGCCTCCGAGCGCTGGCCTGTGAGGATTGTAGCTGGAGGGGTCGTCCGTTGTCTGCACGAGGTTGCGGGCTCCACCGCGGGGCCGCGGGCGCGATCAGGCCAGCGGCGCGCCCGGCCCGAGCTGCACGTAATGGTAGACCAGCAGGTCTTCGGGGATGTCCAGCCCGTGCTCCCCGTGCCCCAGCGCCTCGTCGAGGTGCGCGCCGTGGTCTGGGGCGAACCAGGCGACGTGGTCGTGCGCGGCCCAGCCCACGGCGACGGTGTCCAGCAGCGTCTGCCAGCCCGCGAGGTTGGAGCGGCAGGCGGCCATCGCCTCTGCGGAGAATGGCGTCGTCCGGTGCATTGTGTCGTCGTACGCTTGGACATAGGCCACGATGAGCGTGTGCTGGTCCGCCTCGACGAGCGCCTTCGTCCGGGCGATCACCGCCTCGTCATAGACCTCTTCGTAGTAGTCGAGCGCGCGCCCACGGAAGATCGTCGCGACGCTCGACCCCGCCACCGCCACGATCGCGACCCTGCACCCAGCGCGGAGCGCCGCGTCGAAGATCGTGTCGCAGGTCAACACGGGCTTCGCGTACTGCCGGATCCCGTGCGCCTCTGGGGCGCCGCCCGTGAACATGGACGCGAAGCAGACCGGCGTGACCGAGGGCATCACGGCGTGCAGCGCGACACGGGCGTCGCTTCGCGCGAGGAGCGGGGCAAAGTCTCCGGGAGACGCCGTGTGCAGGTGGGCGCCGATGGCGTCCGGGCAGTACACCAGACAGCGGCTGACGCGCCGGGCGCCGAGGCGGCGTCGCGCGGCGTCGAGGACCTCTGGGAGCGGTCCCCCCTCAGAGAGCGCCGGGGCTTCGACGCCGAGGAGCGCCGCGAGGGTTGGGGTGACGCAGGAGAGGCTGGGCGGCATGTCGATCTGTTATCCGATCTCTGGGCGGGGGCCATGTTCGAGCGCGACCCCCACTCCCAGCCCTGCGTGCCGCTCCAGCCCACCGATCTGCGCTTCCGCGCCCGCCGCTACCTCATCGAGGCACACGACAGATCAGCCCGAGACACCGAGACCCGGGCGCTCGGCGACGAGCGGCATGCCTGGAGGGGCGCTTCGTGAGGCTGAGGTCGCGTCCCCTCCGGGTGGAGGCCCGAGACCGCAGGTGCCTTCGCCCCTGGGCTCGGATAGCCCTGGCGGGCGTGGTCGCGTTCACCGATCGCTCGCGCCATGGAGCCCCGGTTGAAGACCCAGCACGCCCTCTCCGTCATCATCGCCGCCGTGGTGCTGGACGCCGCAGGTATCGGGCTCATGTTCCCCATCCTGCCGACGCTGATGCGCGAGCTGTCCGGCACGGACGAGATCTCGACCCGCTACGGCGCGATGCTGGCCATCTACGCGGTGATGCAGTTCCTCTTCGCGCCGGTGCTGGGGGCCCTCAGCGACCGTTACGGGCGTCGGCCGGTGCTGCTGATCTCGTTGGCAGGCGCCGCTGTGGACTACGTGTTCATGGCGCTGGCGCCGGCCCTCTGGATGCTCTTCCTCGGGCGTGCGCTGGCGGGGCTGACCTCGGCCAACATGGCGGTGGCGACCGCTGTGGTGGCGGACCTGTCAGACGAGGACGCGCGGGCGCGGCGCTTTGGCTACGTGAACGCGGCCTTTGGCGTCGGCTTCATCATCGGGCCGGCGCTCGGTGGGCTCCTGGGGGCCTGGCACGTGCGCGCCCCCTTCGTGGCCGCGGCGGTGCTGTGCGCGTTGAACCTGGTGTTCGCGCTGGTCGCGCTGCCGGAGACCCGGCCGGCCAGAGCACCCGGCACCCCGCGAGAGGTCACCAGCTACGCCCCGTTTACGCAGATCCTGTGGGCGATGGCGCAGGTCCCGCTGCGCCCGCTGCTGGGCCTCTTCGTGGCGCTGCATCTGGTGGGTCAGATCTATGGCACCGTCTGGGTGATGTTCAGCGAGGACCGCTTCAGCTGGGACGGTCGCTTGATCGGCGCCTCCCTGGCCGCTTACGGGCTCTTCCACGCTGGCGCGCAGGCGCTGCTGGCGGGGCCGGCGACCCAACGCCTGGGCCCGCGCCTCGCGATCATCCTCAGCCTGGTCTGTGAGGCTGTCGCGATGTCGAGCCTCGCCTTCGCCACGCAAGGCTGGGTGCTCTTCGCGCTGCTCCCGCTCTTCGCGCTCTCCGGTCTCAGCCTTCCGGCGCTGCAGTCCCTGCTCAGCAATCGTGTCGGCGCGGAGCACCAGGGGCGGCTCCAAGGCGTGCTCTCCGCGCTGGTCAGCTTGACGGCCATCTTCGGGCCGCTCATCTTCTCCGGCATCTACGCGGTGACCCGCCAGACCTGGAGCGGCTGGGTGTGGGCGGTGGGCGTCGGCGTCTACGTGCTGGCGTCTCCGCTGCTCTGGCGGCTGCCCCCGCCGGGGGCCACTGAGAAGGCGTGATCCCGCCCGCCTCCGATCCCCTGTTCAGGGGCGCGGGCTTGCCGACAGGGGTGCGCTCCACTATGGGGGGCGGTCTTCTGGGAGCTCACCATGATCCTGTTCCTGTTCCTCGCCTGTGGTCCGTCCTCGCGCACGCTCACCGTGGAGCCTGCACCTGACGGGGAGCTCGACGACCCCAGCGCGCGCGTGAGCAGCGCCTCTTTCACCACCATCCAGGACGCCATCGATGCGGCGGTCTCGGGCGACACGGTCAGCGTGCCGTCGGGCACCTACGTCGAGAACCTGACCATGAAGTCCGGCGTCACGGTGGACGGGGCCGGGCAGGGCCAGACCAACATCGTCGGCACGGTGGACTTCAGCGGGGTCGTGTCGGCGACCTTGAGCGGCGCCTCGCTCTACGACCCGACCTGGTACAGCACGCGCACCCGGTACAGCAACAACGGCATCACGCTGAACAGCAGCTCGTCGAGCATCACGCTCGACGACATCGGCGCCTACTACTACCTGCACGCCATCAGCGCGACGAGCGCGTCCGGCCTCACCATCAACGATGTCACGCTGGGCTACAACTGGTACGGCGTGGTCACCAACACGGTCGTGGGCCTGAAGATCACGAACAGCCTGGTTGGCTCCAACGGCGGCGGCGGCGTGGCCACGACGGCGACCAGCGGCGAGATCGTCCACAACACCTTCGTGGGCAACGCGTTCGGCGGCACCACGAGCTACCTGACCGGCGCCGTCAGCATGACCAGCAGCGCCGGGCTGGCCATCTTCAACAACGTGATGACCAGCAACTACTATGGGTTGAACTGCTACAGCTGCACCAGCACCTGGGGCTACAACAACATCTGGGGAAATACGACCAACTACGTCAATGACGCCTCCGCCGCCGTCACCGACACCTCGGCGGACCCGCTCTACGTGGACGCCTCGAACGGCGACTACCACTTGAAGTCGGGCTCGCCTTGCCTGGACGTCGGCACGAGCGCCTACGCCACCAGCGCAGACGTGGACGGCGACACGCGGCCGCAGGGCGACGGCTATGACCTGGGCTTCGACGAGCTGGCCGTCTCCTCCTACGAGCTGCTGATCACCGAGGTGATGGCCAACCCGCGGACCGAGTCTACAGGCGAGTTCGTGGAGATCTACAACGCGGGCAGCGGCACGGTGGACCTCGCCGGGCTGGTGTTGAGCGACGGCGACCAGTCGGACACGCTGGCGGCCTACGCGGGCGGCGTCACCACGCTGGCGGCCGGGGCCTGGGCCGTGGTCGTCGATCCCGAGTACACGGGGACCTACAGCATCGACAGCAAGGTCACGGTGGTCACCGTCGGCGACACCAACCTGGGCAACGGGCTCACCACGTCCGACCCCATCTCCCTCTACGAGAGCGACGGAAGCTCGACCATCGCCACCTTCAGCTTCCCCAAGGATCCGGGAGACAGCGTCTCGCTGGAGATGAACGACTACGCGAGCGGCGACGTGTCGGGCAACTGGAAGTCCAGCGTCTGTGACAGCGGCTCCTCGCCCGGCCAGGACCACTGCTTCCCCGAGAGCGGCGACCCCTCCGAGCTGGTCATCACCGAGGTGCTGGCCAACGCCACCGACGAGGCCACCGGGGAGTACGTCGAGATCTACAACCCGACCGCCCTGGAGATCGATCTCGCCGGGCTGGTGCTGAAGGACAACACCTCGAAGGACACGCTGCAGGCCTACGCGGGGGGCAGCACCTCGCTGCCGGGTGGCGCTCACGCCCTGGTCATCGACCGCGGCTACGCCTACAACTACGTGCTGCCCAGCAACATCGTGGTCGTCACCACCGGCGACTCGACCCTGGGCAACGGCCTCTCGACCAGCGATCGCGTCTACCTCTACGAGAGCGACGGGACCACGCTGATCGACAGCTTCACCAGCCCGAGCGATCCCGGGGACGGCTACGCCATCGAGAAGGTGAAGTACACGGTCGGCGACACCGCGGCCAACTGGGACGACGCGACGGCCTTCTGCACGCGCGGCCTGAGCCCTGGGCGTCTGAACGGCGCGGCGGGCGGGGTCTGCGAGGGGCTGGTGATCAGCGAGGTGATGTCCAACCCGCTCGACGAGCGCACGGGCGAATTCATCGAGATCTACAACGCGACGAGCGGCAGCGTGGACCTGGCGGGCCTGGTCATCGGGGACGGCGGGAGCGTGGACACCCTGGTCACGGGCTACTACGGCGGCAGCACCGTGCTGGAGCCCGGTGACTACGCGCTCGTGTTGGACCGGGACTACAACCTGGAGTATGTGCTGGACAGCACCATGACCCTGGTGACCACCACCGACGCCTATATCGGCACGGGGCTCTCGGTCTCTGACGAGGTCACCCTGTACGAGGCGGACGGGGTGAGCGTGATCGACACGCTGCAGTACCCGTCCAACCCGGGGAACGGCGTGAGCCTGGAGCGCCTCGTCCTGGTCGGCGCCTTCGACGACAGCGCCAACTGGGCGGGCTCCACCTGCGCCAGCGGCTCCTCGCCGGGGGCGGCCAACTGTGTCTCCTCGGGCAGCACGGGCACGGGCGTCAGCACCACGGGCGTGGTCATCACCGAGATCATGGCCAACCCGCTGGACGAGGGCACGGGCGAGTACGTCGAGCTGTACAACGGCGGGACGGCGGACGTGAACCTGCTCTACTTCGTGCTCTACGATGGCGACGCGCTGGACACGATCTTCGGCTTCACGGACCTGTACGACACCGTGCTGTCTCCGGGGCAGTACGCCGTCATCCTGGATGATGACTACGCGGGCGAGTACACCATCCCGTCCGACGCGCTGGTCCTGGTCACCGATGACAGCACCATCGGATCCGGCCTGGCCAACAACGATCCTATCTATCTGTACGAGACCGACAGCTCGACCCTGGTGGACAGCTTCTCCAGCCCCTTCGACGCCGGCAACGGCTACTCGGTGGAGAAGCTGGATCTGGGCGCTGGCGACACCAGCACCAACTGGGCGAAGGGTGACTGTGGGCCTACCCCCGGCGCGGCCAACTGTCCCTAAGCAGGAGCACGAGATGCGCGACGCACGCTGGATGATCCTGGCTCTGCTCGGTCTTGTCGGCTGTGCTGCCGACAAGGCGGGCACGGACACGGGCGGGGGTTCGGAGACGGACACGGACGGGGGTTCGGAGACGGACACCGAGGCGGACACGGATACGGACACGGATACCGACACGGATACCGATACCGACACGGACACGGACACCGATACGGACACGGACACCGATACGGACACCGATACCGACACGGACACCGATACCGACACCGGCGCCGATCTGCTCAGCGTCGAGCTCGTCGCGGACGCGACCGCGATCGACTCGCGGGCGGTCGTGACGTTCACGGTCCTGGCGCGCTTCGAGGGCGATGACTCGGACAGCGCTGGCGAGGACATCACCAGCCTCGCGACGCTCACCTCCTCGGAGGAGAGCGTCCTCATGTTCTACGATCCGTCCGTGGGCCAGCCGCTCGACGCAGGGGTGAGCACCGTGACGGCGTCCTATGGTGGCCTGGAGGCCAGCGTGGAGATCGAGGTCACGCTGGCCCTCGCGGCGGCCGGCGACCTCGTGATCAACGAGCTGCTCAGCGACGGCACCGCCGAGGGTGATCCCAACCAGGATGGGAACGTCGACAGCGTCGAGGACGAGCTCGTGGAGATCGTCAACCTGGGCACGGCGACGGTGGATCTGGAGGGCGTGACCCTGGTGGAGCGGGACTTCTCGTTCCTGCCGCGCCACACCTTCGCCGCGGGCACGATCCTGCGCGCGGGGGAGGCGATCGTCGTCTTCGGCGGGGGAGACGTGTCCGCGCTGGAGGCGGAGAACGCCAGCTTCCTGGTCTGCGAGAACGACGATCCGGGCACGCCCTATGGGCTCGCGCTCAACGACAGCGGAGACGATCTCAGCCTGCTCGCGGCCGACGGAGAGGTCATCGACCGGGTGGCCTACGGCACCGAGGATCTGACCGGCGATGTCCCTGCCGTCGACGACGCCTCGCTGGTGCGCGATCCCGACATCACGGGCACGAGCTGGGCGGATCACAGCGCGGTGGGTGACGCGGCGTACAGCCCTGGAACGCTGAGCGACGGCAGCGCGTTCACGGGGCCGGACGGGGTTTACTGACCGCACGGCTGGGCGGCAGGAATGCAGGGACCCCCCCACCGCCGCTTCGCGGCACCTCCCC
>CAZKWG010000267.1:0-9524 GCA_964556105.1 uncultured Enterobacterales bacterium
CCCTGCCGCGATGGCCAGCGACTGCACCAGGGCGATCACGATCATCAGGTACCGAGTGTACTGATTGATCCGGTTGCGCCCCTGCTGGCCCTCAGCCCGCATCCGCTCGATCTGCGGAAGCACGACCCCCATCACCTGCATGATGATGCTGGCCGAGATGTACGGCATGATGCCGAGGACGAAGACGCTGAACTGCTCCAGCGCACCGCCGCTGAACATGTCGTACAGGCCGAGGAGCGTGCCCTGATTCGACTGAAAGAATTCAGCCAGCGCAACGCGGTCTACCCCCGGCGAGGGGATAAAAATTCCCAGCCGGAAGATCGCGAGCATCGCCAACGTGAAGAGAATCCGACCACGAAGGTCGGGCGCTCGCAGTACGGTGACGATGGACTCGTACACCTAGACCACCTCGGCCGTTCCACCGGCTGCGCGGATCTTCTCCTCCGCAGAGGCCGTGAACCTGGCCGCACGAATGGTCAAGGCGTGCCCGATCTCGCCGTTGCCGAGCACCTTGATGCCATCCTTCTCGATCTTCCGGATGATCCCGCGGGCCTTCAGGGCGTCAGCGTCGACCACGTCGCCGGCACCAAAGTGCCGGGCGATGAGGTCGAGGCGAACCTGCGTGTAGCTCGCGCCGAAGATGTTGTTGAAGCCACGCTTCGGGAGGCGCCGGTGGAGCGGCATCTGGCCACCCTCGAACCGGGGGTGCACGTTCCCACGCGCCCCCTGACCCTTGGTACCACGGCCAGACGTCTTGCCCAGCCCCGAGCCCTCGCCGCGGCCCACACGAGTACGCGGCTTGGTAGAGCCACGAGCGGGCTTGAGGTTGGAGAGTTCGTTCGCCATTGCGGACTCCTTGGTGCTGCTGCGCCGACTACTCGTCGACCTCGGTGACATCGACCATGTGCAGAACCTGCCGCACCATTCCACGAACTGCGGGAGTGTTCTCCAGAATGCGCTCGCCATTGAGCTTGCGCAGCCCCAGCCCCACGATCGTCGCGTACTGGCGCTGCGTGGTGCCGATCGGGCTACGCGTGAGCTTGACCTTGAGCTTCGTCATCGTGTTTCCCTCAAGCCCTGTGGCTTTCGGCCGAAACAGCCTTCGAACCGACGCCGTAGTTGGCCATGACGTCCTCGAGCTGCTTGCCCAGGCGGATGGCGTACTGCTCGGGCGACTCGAGGCGCATGAGCGCATCCATGGTCGCGCGAACGACGTTGTGCGGGTTGTTGCTCCCGACGACCTTGGTGAGGACGTCATGGTAGCCGGACGCGTCCAGAAGGGCACGCACCGTCGCGCCAGCGATGACGCCCGTACCGGGATTCGCCGGACGAAGAATGACCTTCGACGCGCCGAACTCACCGATCACGAAGTGCGGAACGGTTCCGTTGACGATGGGGACCTCGAACATGCTGCTCTTGGCCTTCTCCGTCGCCTTCCGGATCGCCTCCGGGACCTCACCGGCCTTACCATGGCCCACGCCGACACGGCCATGGCCGTCGCCTGCGACCACAATGGCCGAGAAGCTGAACCGCCGACCGCCCTTCACCACCTTGGCTACGCGGTTGATGTAGATCGGCTTCTCAATGAGCGTCGACTCTTCTTCAGGACGACGCCCGCGGTTCATCTTGCTCACAGAAACCTCCGTCCCGGCTCAGAAGTCCAGGCCAGCTTCGCGGGCGGCGTCGGCGAGAGCCTTGACACGCCCGTGGTAAAGATAGCCGTTTCGGTCGAACACGACCTTCTCAACGCCAGCGGCTTTCGCCTTCTCGGCGACGAGCGCGCCCACCCGGCGGGCAGCAGCGACATTGCCGCGGTGGCCTTCCATGTCACGCAGCTCCGGAGAGAGCGTGCTGGCAGCGGCGACCGTATGTCCGGCGTTGTCGTCGATGACCTGCGCGTAGATGTGCGATGCGCTGCGGAACACGCAGAGGCGGTGCCTCCCGACGGCGTTCCGGAGCATCTTGCGGATGTGCATCTTGCGGCGCCTGCGCGCCAGGAGCTTCTCGCTGGTCTTCGCCATGGCACTTCCCTCTACTTCTGCGCGGCCTTGCCCGCCTTGAGTCGGACACGCTCGCCCTGGAAGCGAATGCCCTTGCCCTTGTAGCTGTCCGGCGGACGAAGACCGCGGAGCTCTGCAGCGACCTGGCCGACAAGCTCCTTGTCGATGCCCTTCACTGCGAGCTTCGTGTTCTGCTCGACATCCACCGTGATCCCCGAGGGGAAGGGATAGACGATCTGGTGGCTGAACCCGAGGTTCAGCACGAGCGTCTTACCCTTGACCTCGGCCTTGAAACCGACACCGTGAATCTCGAGATGCCGCGAGAAGCCCTGGGTCACCCCCTGCACCATGTTCGCCACCAGAGCCCTCATCAGGCCATGGTTCGCGCGCACGGAGGCTTCTTCGTTCTCGCGGAGCACGTTCAGGACTTCGCCCTCTTGAGAGAACGAGATCCCGCGCACCACACTGCGCTCGAGCTCACCCTTTGGTCCTTTGACCCGGACACCGCTCTCAGACGTCACGACCGTGACGCCCTTGGGCAACTTGACCGGCTTCTTTCCAATCCTGGACATGCGATGCTCTCCCGGTACCTCGGCGGTCGCCGATCACCAGATGTGGCAGAGGACTTCGCCACCGACACCAGCCATACGAGCCTGCCGGTCGGTCAGCACACCGCGAGGCGTGGTCAGGATTGCCACACCGAGTCCATCACGGACCCAGGGCACTTCCTCCTTCCCCACGTACACCCGCCGGCTCGGCCGACTGACGCGTCGGAGCCCGCGGATAACCCCCTTCTGGGCAGCGTCGTACTTCGGGAAGATCTTGATCTTGCCGAAGTCCTCCGCCTGGAGGTCAAGATAGCCCTCGATGAAGCCCTCATTCTTGAGGATCTTCACGATCTCCAGCTTGATGTTGGACCGCGGAACGATCACGCTGGTGTGTCGCGCCTGCACCGCGTTGCGGATGCGAGTCAGCAGGTCGGCAATGGGGTCGGTCATCGACGGTCACCTTCTCGAGAGGGGTTCCGATCCATGCCTACCAGGACGCCTTGGTGACGCCTGGAATCTGGCCCTTGAGGGAGAGGGAGCGGAAGCAGATGCGGCACATGTCGAACTCGCGGATGTATGCGCGAGGGCGGCCACAGAGCGGACACCGGTTCTTCGCCCGTGTCGAAAACTTCGGCTTGGACTTGGCTCTTGCGAGCTGCGACTTCTTCGCCACGGTCCGTCTCCTTGAAGGAATCCTGGTAAGCGGCTCGGCCCCGGGGCTACTGCCGGAACGGTACGCCGAGGTAGGTCAGAAGCGCCTTGCCTTCGGCATCATTGGGGGCGGAGGTCACGAAGGTCACGTTCATCCCGTTGATGCGGGTGACCTTGTCGTAGTGAATCTCAGGAAAGATGATCTGTTCCTGAAGTCCAAAGGAGTAGTTCCCGCGCCCATCGAAACCCTTCGGGCTCACGCCGCGAAAGTCACGGATACGGGGAATCGCGATGGAGATGAGGCGGTCCAAGAACTCCCACATCCGATCACCACGAAGGGTGACCATCGCGCCGACGGGCATACCTTCGCGAAGCTTGAAGTTCGCGATGGAGCGCCGAGCGCGCCGGATGTAGGCCTTCTGGCCAGTGATCTGGCCGAGCTCGTCGGCGGCCGCCTCGAGGATCTTGGCGTTGGAGATCGCCTCTTTGATGCTCGTGTTGAGCACGATCTTCTGGAGGCGAGGGACCATCATTACATTCTTGTAACGAAAATCCCGCTGCAGGCCTGCAACGACCTCTTCGCGGTAGCGCTTCTTCAGACGGGGTTCCATGTCCTCTCCGAACTTCAAGCATGCTGGACGGAGCGCGTCAGGTCGCTTCAGCGAGCCGAGCTCCTAACGCTCTCAGACCTTGTCGAGCTCCGCACCGGTCTTGCGATCGATGCGCACCTTGGTCCCGTCTGCGAGGACCTTCCAGCCAACCTTCACCGGGCGGCCATCTGCGGCGCTCCAGAGCGCCACGTTCGACACGTGGATGGAGGCTTCCTTCTCGACGACACCGCCCGGGCGATCCCCTTGCGGCTTGATGTGGCGCTTCACCAGGTTGATCTTCTCCACGATCACGCGCCCCTCTTCGGGGAGCACGCGGAGAATCTTCCCGACCTGGCCGTTGTTCCGGCCAGCGGTGACCACCACCATGTCATCACGCTTGATCTTCATCTTAGCCATCACCGCCTCCGGCGCGACTACAGAACTTCAGGTGCCAGAGAGATGATCTTCATGAACTGCCGGCTGCGAAGCTCGCGCGCGACAGGCCCGAAGATGCGGGTGCCGATCGGCTCCCCCTCGGCGTTGATAAGCACTGCGGCGTTCGTGTCGAAGCGGATGTAGCTTCCATCGCGACGCCGGATCTCTTTGGAGGTACGGACGACAACGGCCCGGGCGACAGCACCCTTCTTGACCTTGCCGTTCGGGATTGCCTCCTTCACGCTGGCCACGATGATGTCACCGACAGAAGCGTACTTGCGCTTGCTGCCGCCGAGCACCTTGATGCACTTCAGCTTCTTGGCGCCAGAGTTGTCCGCGACCTCGAGAACCGATTCGGTCTGGATCATGAGGATCTCCTCTCAGATACTTACTCGATGAGGGGAATGCCCGTTCCAGACGCTCTTCACGCGCCAGGAGACCGACGCTCGATGACAACCCAGCGCTTCGTCCGCGAGAGCGGGCGAGACTCCTGAATCATCACGATGTCGTCCACGCGGCACGCGTTGTCTTCGTCGTGAGCCTTGAAGCGACGACGCTGGCTGATGTACTTCTGGTACTTGGCGTGAAGCACCTTGCGCTCCACCTCAACCACCACCGTCTTCTGCATCTTGTCCGAGACCACCCGGCCCGTCAGGACCCGGCGGTTGGACGCGTGCTGCTCTTGCTCGACGGCCTGCTCTTTGCCAAGCCCGCTCGCCTCAGTTGTCGCCATGGCAGTCACGGCTCTCCAGTCGAAGTTCTCGGTTCACAGTCCCAGAGACGATCCTCAGCGAGGAGCTGCCCCTGGGAAGCGATGATGACGATGATGCTTGAGGTCTCCCGCCGAAGCGAGACTCACCAAGCGGCGTCGTAGACGCCTGGCACCGAGATTCAGGTGCCGGTTTCCGGCCAGGCCGGCAGAGCACTGTGCTACCGAGACTCCTCGGCAGCGCTGCGAAGTTATTCGTTACCCTTGATCTTGTCAAGGAGTCCACGAACAAATCCGCGACGACCGGCGGCGGGTGCCTGCTCGGAGCTCTCGTCCTGCGTCTCGCTGGCGCGACGCCAGGTGGAGAGATGCAGGCCGCGAAGGGCGTCCTTGTTGAGGCCCTGAGCCACCTCGCGGTGACGCTCGGCGGTGCGGGCCCGGGCGATGTCCTTGCGGACCTTGGCGAGCTTCGAGGAGTCCTCGAGCTGCCCCATCCGCTTGCGGAAGCTCAGCTCGAGGAGCTGGCGCTCCAGATCAAGCTCACGATGGACGAGCTTCTCGTCCGTCAGCGCGTTGAGCTCAGCGTTCTTCATCACAGCACCTCGCGGCGCTGCACCACGCGAGTGGCGAGCGGCAGCTTGTGGCCGGCGAGGCGGAAGGCCTCACGCGCGACATCCTCGGTCACCCCCTCCAGCTCGTAGAGGACGCGACCAGGGCGGATGACCGCGACCCAGTCCTCAGGATTACCCTTACCTTTACCCATTCGGGTTTCGGCCGGCTTCTTGGTGATCGGCTTGTCGGGGAAAATCCGAATCCAGATCTTCCCACCGCGCTTCACGTGGCGGGTAAGCGCCACACGACCCGCCTCAATCTGGCGGGAGGAGAGGCGTCCACACTCTACGGCCTGAAGCGCCCACTCACCAAAGCTGACGTCGCTCCCCCTGTAGGCGAGACCCGTCATCCGGCCCTTCTGGCACTTGCGATACTTGACTCGCTTCGGACTCAGCATCGAAATCTCCGTGACGCGCCTGGATCAGGCCGCCCGCTCCTCTTCACCGGGGAGAACCTCCCCCTTGAAGATCCACACCTTTACTCCGATGACGCCGTAGGTGGTCTTCGCCTCGGCGACGCCGAAGTCGATGTCCGCCCGCAGGGTGTGCAACGGCACACGACCGTCGCGGTACCACTCGGTGCGGGACATCTCCGCGCCACCGAGTCGCCCAGCGCACATGACCTTTACGCCCTTCGCGCCAGCGCGCCGAGCCTGGGTCATGGCCTTCTTCATCGCGCGGCGGAAGCTGACACGCTTCTCGAGCTGCGCCGCGATGTTCTCCGCGACGAGGATCGCGTCGGTCTCTACCTTGCGGACCTCGATGATGTTGAGGAAGATCTCCGTAGAGGTCATCTTCTGCAGATCGAGACGCAGCGCGTCGAGGCCACTGGCCCGCTTGCCGATGATGATCCCCGGCTTCGCGGCGTGTACGTAGACCTTCGCCTTGTTGGCCGCCCGCTCGATGGTAATCCTCGAGATGCCGGCGTGAAACAGCTTCTCCTTGAGGTACTTGCGGATGGCGATGTCCTCATGGAGGAACCGCTGGTAGTCCTTCTCCGCATACCACTTGGAGTCCCAGTCGCGGATCACGCCGATGCGGAAGCCGTTGGGATGTACTTTCTGACCCATCTGGTCGCCCCTACTGAACGTCCACTTCGACGGTGATGTGGCTGGTCTTCTTGAGAACCTTGGTCGCCATGCCGCGCGCGCGCGGACGAAACCGACGAAGTGTCGGCCCCTGATCGACCAGTACCTTGCTCACGATGAGCGCGTCTACGTCCAGCTTCCGGCTGTTCTGCGCGGCGCTGTATTCGGCGTTCGCGATCGCAGACTCCAGCAGCCGCTTGAAGAGCGGGGCAGACTTCTTGCGCGTGAACGTGAGAATCTCCAGCGCCTCATCAACGCCGCGCCCCCGGATGAGATCCGCGACGAGACGGGCTTTGCGAGGAGAGACCCGCGCCAGCCGGAGCATAGCCTTGGCTTCCATATCGAACCTCCAGAGCTCAAACGCCGGGCGACCCAGATGGACCGAGATCCATCGAGACCACGACACGGCGACCTGAGCTATCGAGCCTTGGTCTTCCGGTCCGCCGCGTGTCCGTAGAAGGTACGGGTCGGGGCGAACTCGCCCAGCTTATGCCCGACCATGTTCTCGGTCACGTAGACAGGAACGAACTTCTTACCGTTATGAACCGCGAACGTCAACCCGACGAAGTCGGGAAGGACGGTCGAACGACGACTCCAGGTCTTGATGACTCTGCTGCCGCCGCCCTCTCGGGCCATCGCCACCTTCGCCATCACGTGCTGGTCGACGAAGGGGCCCTTCTTCACTGAGCGCGCCATCGCGTCTTCTCCGACTCAAGAACAGGCTACGGGCTGTTGCGCCGCTTGACGATGAACTTACCAGAGGGCTTCTTGCGCGACCGGGTCTTGTAACCCTTCGTCGGCTTGCCCCAGGGGGTCATCGGATGGTTGCCCTTGGAGCGGCCTTCGCCGCCACCATGGGGGTGGTCGATGGGGTTCATGGCCGAGCCGCGCACGACGGGACGTTTGCCCATCCAGCGCTTACGACCAGCCTTACCGATGATGATGTTCTCGTGGTCCAGATTGCCGACCTGGCCGATAGTGGCCTTGCAGCGCTCATGGACCTTACGGAGCTCACCACTGGGAAGACGAAGCAGAACCCAGTCCCCCTCCTTGGCCATGACCTGGGCGAACGCACCGGCGGAACGGCAAAGCTGCCCCCCACGACCGATGTGCATTTCCACGTTATGGACGAAGGTACCCAAGGGGATCGCGCCCAGGCGGAGGGTATTCCCGGGGAGGATGTCCGCCGAGTCCGAGGTGACGATGCTATCGCCGACCTTCAGATTCAACGGAGCCAGAATGTACCGCTTCTCGCCGTCTTTGTAGTTGACGAGGGCGATACGAGCCGTACGATTGGGATCGTACTCGATCGTCGCGATGCGGCCGGCGATGCCAGCCTTGTCACGCGCGAAGTCGATGAGGCGATAGCGGCGCTTGTGGCCACCACCGCGCTGCCAGGACGTCACGCGCCCAGTGTTGTTGCGACCGCCGCTTCGCCGCAAAGGCTGCACGAGCGCCCGTGTCGGCTCCGCGGAGGTGATCTCCTCGAAGTCCGAGACGCTCAGGTAGCGACGCGAAGGTGTAAATGGCTTGAACTTGCGGGCCATGACGGCTCCCCTCAGGTCTCGAAGAAGTTGAGGGTGTCACCCTCAGCCAGGCGCACATACGCCTTCTTCCAGTTGGAGCGCTTGCCCGTGAACCGGCCAAAACGCTTGGTCTTCCCACGCATACGCATGGTACGCACGTCGAGCACCTTCACACCGAAGGCGCGCTCTACCGCGCTCTTGATCTCGTGCTTGTTGGCGCTCTCGCCTACCTCGAACGCGTAGACGTTCTCGGCGGCCTGGAGAGCGCTGCTCTTCTCGTTGACCAGCGGGCGGACAAGGATGTCATGAAGCTCGGCCATGGCTCACTTCTCCAGCCGAGCAACGATCTGCTCGACGGCGTCGGCGGTGACCACCAGGTTACGATGGCGAAGCACGTCATAGACGTTCAGGCCCTCGACAGGAAGCACCGTCACCTTCTGAAGGTTCCGAGCTGACCGCAGCACGGTCTCGTCCTTCTGGGACAGGACCAGCAGCATGTCGTCGAACTCGAACGCCTCCATGACGTTCACGACGTTCCGGGTCTTGATCTCAGGGAACGTGAACGCGTCCACGACCCAGAGCGCCTGCTCGCCACAGCGCCGCGAGAGCGCAGAGCGGAGAGCAGCCCGACGGACCTTCTTGGGAAGATCGATCGCGTGCGAGCGAGGATGCGGCCCGTGGACCACACCACCACCACGCCACTGCGGCGACCGGATGGAGCCCTGACGCGCGCGGCCGGTGCCCTTCTGCTTCCAGGGCTTCCGACCACCGCCGGACACCTGAGCGCGCCCCTTGACGGCGTGCGTTCCAGCGCGGCGGGCCGCGAGCTGATAGCGAACCATGTCGTAGAACAGGTGCTCCTTGACCGGCGCACCAAACACGGCGTCGCTGAGCTCGAGGCTCCCGACTTTCTCATGCTTCAGATTAAAGATATCGACGGTAGGCATGTTCTTTCTCCTCCGGCGCGCTGATCAGGTCGACTTGATTTCGACGTGAACGCCCGCGGAGAGGTCGAGCTTCATGAGGGCGTCAACCGTCGACTGGCTGGGCTCGAGGATGTCGAGGAGCCGGTGATGGGTACGACGCTCGAACTGCTCACGGGACTTCTTGTCCACGTGGGGCCCACGGAGAACCGTCCAGCGGCTGATTGTGGTCGGCAGCGGGAAGGGTCCGCGCACATCCACCCCAGTGCGACGAGCGGTCTCGACGATCTCGCGAGCGGACCGATCGAGCAGCTTGTGGTCATAGGCTTTGAGGCGGATTCTGATCTTGTGAGTGCTGGCCATGGTAAGTCCCCTGGGCGCCGCTTATTCGATGATCTTGGCGACGACGCCTGCACCGACGGTGCGGCCGCCCTCGCGAATGG